>JAAZNO010000357.1 GCA_012798275.1 Chloroflexota bacterium | reverse complement strand
GTGGATGAGCTGGCCAGGGCGAACAACATCACCAATGCCACGGTCATTTACGTCGGGCAGGTGCTTACAATCCCCGGCGGCGCTGCGCCGGTTCCTCCTGCTGCGCCGACGGCGCCGGCAAGCGGCGAGACCCTCCACGTCGTGCAACCGGGCGAGAACCTGTTCCGCATCGCGCTGCGTTATGGATTGGACTACGTTTACCTGGCGAGCTACAACGGGATCACTGATCCCAATCTGGTGTACGTCGGGCAGCAGATCAAGATCCCTCCGCGCTAGACCGGCACCTCAGCATCCGGGAGGATGCGGGTGTTTCCCGTGGTTGTGGAGACGATCTCTAGTTCGAACAATGAACGAGTGCGACGGGTACAGGCGCTGCTGCGCAGTACCCGTCGCCGTTTGCGTGAGGGACTTTGCGTCGTCGAGGGGCTGCGGCTCGCCGGCGAAGCCCTCACGTCGGGCCTGCCGTTGACGTGGGCTTTCTTCACCGCTGAGTTCGCCTCCGACCCGCGCGGCGCGACGTGGGTGGCGGCATTGGCAGAACGTCAGATCCCCTCTTGGGAAGTGACGCCGTCGGTGATGGCGGCGCTCTCCGCTACTGAGACCCCTCAGGGCATCGTGGTGGTGTTGCCGATCCCGAACTTGCCTCCTCGCACCGGGCTTGCGCTGTTGCTGGACGGCATCCGCGATCCCGGAAACCTCGGCACCATTCTCCGCGCGGCCTGGGCGGCGGGAGTCGGCCAGGTAGTGACGCTGCCGGGGTGTGTGGATTTTACCGGGCCGAAGGTGCTGCGCGCCGGAATGGGCGCGCATTTCCATGTCCCTGTGCGACGCGCTGGCTGGGAGCAGGTGCGTCAGACGCTCGAGGGGCCGGTGTGGCTCGCGGAAGCGGATCCGACGGCGACGCCCTACGTACAGGTGGACTGGTCCGCTGCCGCCGGGTTGATCGTCGGGGGGGAAGCGGAGGGGGCAGGCGAGGAGGCCCGGACGCTGGCGGGCCCGCATCGGGTGACGATTCCGATGGCCGAGGGGGTGGAATCCCTCAACGCGGCGCTGTCCGCGGCGGTGCTGCTCTTCGAAGCGGCGCGGCAACGCGCCGTGCGCGCTCCTTAGCGCCATCCGAAATACCTCACAGATTTCGCAGCCGGGCGCAGAGGCTCCGAGGGAATTGGTGGAGTCTGCGCCCTCTGTGGCTCGGAACGTCTTGCCGCTGCGGAGACGGTCCCCTACAGCTTCGCAGGGTGTGGAACCAGGCCTTCTTGCTGCAATCGCGCGCGGAAGACCTCCAGGATGCGGGCGTGATCGAAGGCCAGCGGGGGGAGTGCGGCGAGGGGCGCCCAGGCCGCCGCGGCCGCATCATCGCCGGCGCGGGGCTGTACGCCGGTCCCCGCTTCGCCCAGCCAGTTCCAGAAGACCACAGAGACGGTCCAGCCGCGCGGGTCGCGCCCGGGATCGCCAAAGGCTGCCAGCTGCTGCAGGGGCAGGTCGGCCAGGCCCGTTTCCTCTTGCAGCTCGCGTCGCGCCGCCTGTTCCAGGGTTTCGCCTTCCTCCACAAAGCCGCCCGGCAATGCCCACGCTTCCTCGAACGGCGGATGGCCGCGTTGAATGAGCAACACTTCTGGGCCGCGGGGGCCCGGTCGCGCGAGCGCGATATCCACCGTGAGCATGGGACGCGGATAGTCGTACGTGTAGGGCATGGTGGGCGTTCCCCTTTGAG
>JAAZNO010000356.1 GCA_012798275.1 Chloroflexota bacterium | reverse complement strand
CTGGTATCAATGGGCGCTGGTGGACTGGCGCGTGTTGGATGAGCCCTCTACCTTGCCCTGGCCCGTTGTCACGGGAGTGCTCATGGTCCTCGGCGTGCTGAGCATGGGGATGGCCGCCCGGCATGTGGAGTGGCGCGCTGTCGTGATGGGGGTGCGCGCGGCCTATGCGCGCCTTGGCACGCCGGGACAGGTGCTGTTGAGCACAGCGGTGAGCGCGATTTTCGGCCTCGCTGCCTGGACGGTGTGGGCGCAGGGCGCATTCCGGCGTTTGGGGGAAGGCGTCGGTTGGGGAGCCCTGGCGCTGGCTGTCGGGCTGTGCTACTTCTCGCCGTGGGTGGGGGTCGCCCTCGTCAGCGGCGTGCTCTTGCTCGTGCTGACCCTGTTGCAGCCGGGGATGGGCCTGGCGATGACCCTTGCCGCGGCGCCCTTCTATCTGCATCCCGTCTCGTTGTTTGGACGCTCCTTTGCGCTCTCTGAACTGCTGTTGTTGCCCGCCCTGGCGGGGTGCGCGGCGCAGATCCTCGTCGCGCGGCGCCGCGGCGGACGTGAAGCGCAACCTCTGTGGCATTCGACGTTTGCGGCGACGGGGGCCTTGCTCGCTACGGCGGTGGTGGCGACGTTGCTGGCGCAACATCGTCACGAGGCGTTGCGCGAGCTGCGGTTAGTGCTTCTGGAGCCGGCGTTGTTCTACGCGGCCTTGATCCTCACGCCGTTGGAGGGACGCGAGCGGCGGCGGATCCTGGATTTCTGGCTGGCGAGCGCCGTGGCGATCGCCGTCATTGGCCTGGTGCAGTATTTCGTCCTGGGCGACGTGATCACCGCGGAAGGCGGGGTGCCGCGGCTGCGCAGCATCTACGGCTCGCCGAACAATGTGGGGCTGTATCTGGGACGCGCCTGGCCCGTGCTCCTGGTCGAGTTGGGGCAGCGATGGCGTGCGGGCCGGAAAGATCGCCGTTTCTGGTTCACGGCTGCCGGGCTGGTCTGCGTCGGTGCGGCGCTGGGGCTCAGTCTCTCGCGCGGCGCGATCCTGCTGGGAATTCCGGCGGGCCTGTTCACGCTGGGGATGCTGGCGGGGCGACGCTGGCGCAAGGTGATGTTGCTGGGCCTGTGCATACTCGTCGTGGCACTCATCCCGTTGTTTTCCACCCCGCGCTTTGCAGCGCTGTTGAATCCCGCGAGCGGCACCGCTTTGCTGCGCGTGTCATTGTGGCGCAGCGCCTGGACGATGTTCCGCGAGCACCCGTGGGTGGGGGTCGGCCCGGACAACTTCCTCTATGCCTATCGCACGCGCTACGTTTTGCCGACGGCGTGGGAGGAATTCAACCTTTCGCACCCCCACAACTGGATTTTGGACTTTGCGACGCGCCTGGGGCTGCCGGGCCTGCTGGCCTTCCTGGCGTTGCAGGTGGGATTCTGGCGCCGCGTCCTGCGTCTGACGCGCCAGGAGGGCGCGGGGAAGGCATTGGCCAGTGGGCTGGCGGCTTCGATGGCGGTGATGCTGGCGCACGGTTTGGTGGATGCCTCGTTCTTCTACGTGGATCTCGCCTACGTCTTTTTCCTGACGCTGGCGGCGGTGGAGTGGCTGGGGCAAGGTGCGCTTGATTAATTGGCGTCCCCCGTCTATAATGGGGGAGTTGGCGCAGGGCGCACGGCCGTGACCGTGCCGGGCCTGCATCATGGAGACGTGAATGGAGCAAAAAGGAAGCAAAACGCGGGTTTTGTGGATTTTGCTGGCGCTGATGCTGATCTGCGGCATTCTGGCAGTCGTGGGGGGGCAGCAGCTGCTCAACCGTCCCAAGTCGTTGGCGCCGCCGTTGGGGCTGCCCACGGGGCTGATTCCGCAGCCGACGCCGACCATTTACCCCAGCGCAGTCACCGTCATCGAGCAGGTGCAGATGCTGGGACGTCTGGAGACGGTCTCTTATCACATTGAAAAAGTGGTCACGGCGGAATCGGGGCAGGGGCCCTTGGGCTTTCTGCTGGGCGATAAACTGTTGCTGATCGCGCGGGGGACGGTCATCGCGGGAGTGGATTTGAGCCAGGTCGGGCCGGAGGACGTATTGATCACCGACGAGGGCACGATCTACTTCCGGCTTCCCAAAGCCACCGTCTTCATGGCAACTTTAGATAACCAGCGCACGGAGATCTACGATCGCCGCACCGGGTTGGTGGGGATGAATCCGCAGCTGGAGACGGCAGCGCGCCAACAGGCAGAGCTGCTCATCAGAGAGGCGGCGGAGGAAGACGGGGTGCTGGCAAAGGCAGACGAGAATGCCCGCCAGGTCATGCGCTCCCTACTGCTGGCGCTGCGGTTGGAGCACGTGATCTTCGTGGACGAGCTGCCCACGCTGACCCCCTCGCCGACGCCGGGCATCACCCTCACCCCCATGGCCATACCATAACCCTTTAGCATTGGATCCACGGAAGGGACATCATCCATGCAGATCAAACGGCTCCCAGACGATTTCGTGGTAGAAGAGCAGGTGCACCTTCCCGGACAGCATGGCCCTTATGCCTACTACCGGGTGGAAAAACGCAATCTCTCGACACTGTCGGTGCGCGACGAGATGGCGTCTTTGTTGAAGGTCACCCCCAGTTACCTGTCATTTCCGGCTTTCAAGGACCGCTCCGTGGTAGCGGTGCAATACACCAGCGTGCGCAAGCGGGCGCCCGAACGGCTGGAGGGGCGGGGGTTTGTCGCCGAGCGCATCGCCTGGGGGTCGCGCGCGCTGCGGCCTACGGATTTGGTGGGCAATCGTTACACGCTGACGCTCCGCGACCTCGATGCGCAGCAGGCCGCCGCCATTGCTCCCCTGGTGCAGACTTTGGGCGAAAAGGGCCTCCCCAACTACTTCGACGATCAACGCTTCGGCTCGTTCTCCACGCACGGCTTTATCGGCAAGGCGATTTTGATGCGCGACGCCGAAAGGGCCGTGTGGTTGTACCTGGCCGGGCCGATGGCCGGCGACAGGCGGGAGATCCGCAATTTCAAGCGGCTGGTGCGCACGCATTGGGGACAATGGGGCTATCTGCTCCATCAGGCGCCGCAACCCTCGAATTTCCGCAGCGTGTTAACTTTCCTCAAGGACAACCCGCAGGATCACCGCAAGGCGCTCAACCTTATCCACGATCGGCTGCTTTCCATCTATCTCGTGGCCTTCCAGTCGTGGATCTGGGATCGCATTTTGGGACATTATCTGACCAGTCTGGGGTACACGGATCCCACGATCCTGATCACAGGACTGGACTTCCCCCTGCCGCCGGCGTTACCGGAGGAGCTGCTGGAGATGCAGCTCTCGATGCCCAACCTCACTGTCCGTTACCCTGACGCGGTGCTGCCGTCGGTGGAAGCGGTGCTCGGCGAGGAAGGGATGACGCTGGAAGACTTCAAGGCGCGGATCCTCCGGCGGGTCTATCTGCCCAAAGGGGAGCGCTTCATCTGGTTCAAGCCTTCGGAGGTCGTGGTCGGAGACGTCACGCCCGATGTGGTTTTCCCCGAGCGCTGGGCCGTGCCGGTGTCATTCACCCTGGCTCCGCGACAATACGCGACGTTGCTGGTCAAAGCGATAGCGGCCCATTTGGGAGTGCACGTCCGTGTCCGCTGATCCGGGCTTTCACGCAGCAGCGACGGCGGACACTTCGGTGATTGTTTTGGGGACAGCGGCAGCGCTGGCAGACGCTGAGCGCGCCAACACCTATCTCGCCGTCGTCCGGCACGGGCGTTACTGGTTGGTGGATTGCGCCGACAGTCCCATCGGGCGGTTGCAGCGCGTGGGGCTTGATCCGCTGGCGGTGCGCGGGGTCATCATCACGCACTTCCACCCGGATCATGTGTTTGGGCTGCCCATTTATCTGATGGGACTCTACCTGCTGGGATTCTTCCACAAATGCGTGCGCCGCGAGCCGTTGCCGATCTACGCCCCGCCGGAAGCGCTGCAGCTGGTGCGCGCCATGATCGGCCTGTTTCAGATGCAGGACTGGACGGAGATGTTCTCGCTGGAATATCACCCCATTGAGGCCCGTTCGGGGTGGGCGGTGGCTGAGGACGAGGATTTCATCATCGTCGCTGCGCCAACCCATCACAGCGTCAG
>JAAZNO010000355.1 GCA_012798275.1 Chloroflexota bacterium | reverse complement strand
TCCAGCATCCAGTATCCTACGCGCGGTAGGACGCCAGGAGCTCCTCGAAGCGTGCGACGCTGTCTTTGAGTCCACCGGGGCGGTTGCGGGCGAGCCACAGGCCGCGATATTCCTCGATGAGCGTTTCCAGTTCTGCAGCGAGGGCGGCTTTCGCGGCGGCCTGCTGCACGGGATCGGTCTGCTGCGCCATGAGGATGCGGTAGCAGGCATGACGCAGCAACCGCGCGGTGAAGCGGTATTCACGGGCGAGCAGCCCGGCGTCCCCGCGCTGCATGGCGGCGTGCTCCAGCGGGGCGATGGCCGCCTCGATGGCGTCGAGTGTCGCGTGAATGGCCTCCGGGCTGAGGTTTTGGCTATAGAGGCTGAAGGGATCTTCCAGCCATTGCAGCGCCCAGAATAACGAGCTGGCGTTGACGATGGGAAGGCCCGGTTTCTGATAGAGATTGCCCATGTCGTAGGCCACCCGTCCCATCGCGCCGCTGGGATCGTCGAAGGCGAAGCGGCTTACGACGGCGGGCACGTCGGCGTCGCGATTGCTTGCCAGGCACCAGCTGTACGCCGCGCCCATCGCCAATCCCAGATAGCTCACCGGCAGCATTTGCCAGTGTCCCCGATCGCCCCAATCGGTGTTGAGATAGCCACACGCGCCGTGTTTGAGGCCGTTTTCGGCGGCGCTGAGGAGATTCGCCAGCGCGTTGTCCGTCCGCCCGGCGAGACTGCACCAGCTGGAGGTGCCGGGGCACACGTAGAAGGGGACGCCCGCGGCCGCCAATTGCGCGCCGTGCGCGTCGAAGGGCGCATTCGCCTCGTAGCCCCATTCCAGGGCGATGACATCGCGGGGTAGCTCCGACACCAGGTCGGGGTAGTGGATGAGGATGTCGCCCCAGAACTGCATCCGGTGTCCGCGCGCCCTGACTTCGCGGTAGACCTTGAGCAGGAAATCGAGGTAGACCCGTCCCACGCCGCGCGCGCGACACGCTTCGGCGCTGGCGCCAAAGCCCAGGTCAATAGTCTCATCGCAGCCGACGTTGAATTGCTCGCTGCTGAAGTGCGGCAGCAGCTCGTCGTAGAGCTCGCGCAGGAGGGCGATGCTGCCGGGATGTTCGGGCGCGAGGCTGAAGGGCCCCTGCATCTTCATGCCCCAGGGCGTCTCGAATTCGCCGTGCGTCTCCGCCAGCGGAGCGTAGGGGGCGTGTTTGAGCCAGCGCTCCATGTGCCCGAAGGAATTCTGGTTGGGGACGAGCTCGATGCAGCGTTCGCGGCAGTAGGCGTCGAGCGCCAGGAGCTCCTCACCGGTCAGCGGCGACGCCTCGGCCCACACCAGGGGATGCTGGCGATAGGCGAAGGTGTGTTCGGTGTAGAGCTGCAGCTGGTTGATCTTCCAGCTCGCCAGCCGATCTATCAGCGCGAACAGGGTCGCCAGGGTCGGCACTTTGTCGCGGCTGATGTCGAGCATCACGCCGCGCGCGGGGAAATCAGGCCCATCGTGGATTTCCACGGCGGGGAGGGCCGGCTCGTTGGTCTGTGCGAGCAGCTGCTCGAGCGTGCAGATCGCGTAGAAGGCTCCCGCCGTGTCGTGGGCATGGATGGCGATGCCTGTCGGGGTGATGCGCAGGCGATAGCCTTCGGGCTGCGGGACGGCTTGCGGCAGGACCGTGAGGGTGCAGGCGACCTCGGTCGCGGGCAGGCCGCGGCCCGCGCTGATCTGCCATTCGATGTCGAAGCGCTCGCGGAGCCGCTCGCGGAGGCGGGTCGCCGCAAAACGCAGCGTCTGCGGGTCGGCGGCGTCGAGCTGGATCAGTTTTTCCGGGGTCAGGGGCAAGGCGCCTTCCTGCCAGACGAGCTGGCGCGGCGCGGGAAGAAAAATGTACTTTTGCATGGCGACCTCCGCTGACAGGGTTTGCGATTTCGTTTTTTGCGTATAAGTTCTACATTGCAATATCAGTAAACAGGGAATTTTTCAGGTCCCTCAGGTACATGATGGATCTGCCCCTGAAAGTGCTTAGGGCGAGGGCTGCTTATCGTACAGGACGAAATTGCCCTTGTCGTCAATGACGTAGGCGACGTGAATGGTTCCCAGGCGGTCGCCCTTTTCGTCAAAGCCGAGGATCGGCCCCGTCAGGCCGTTGACGTTCTTCAGTTGATGGTGGATATAGTCCGCCAGCACGCCCGGGTCGGTGGATTGGGTCTGCTCCATGGCGATGCGGATGACGTTGAAGGCCTCGCCCGCCATGATCGTCCACACGCTCGCCGGTTCCTCGCCGTACCTGGCCATGTAGTCGGCGACGAATTTCCTGGCCTCGGGGTAGTTGAGGTCTTGGGGCAGCGGCTCCGTGGTGACAAACATACCTGCGGCGTTCTGGATGCCGGCGATCTCCACCATCACCGGGTTGTTGGCCGCGTTACCGCCGAGCCACTGCACCTCGAGGCCCAGTTCTGCGGACTGCTTGAGCAGCAGGCCTGCCTCGGAGTGGTAGCCGGTGAAGTAGACCGCGTCGAGGTTGGCCGCGCCGATCTTGGCGAGAATGGGCGTGAAGTCCTGATCGTTGGGGTTGATGGCATCGTAGAAACCGACTTTGAGGCCCATTTCCTCGGCGTAACGTCGGGTCTCCTCGGCCAGGCCCTGGGCGTAGGTCGAGTTGTCATGGAGAATGCCGATGTTCTGCGCCCCGAGCACTTCCTTCATGAATTTGACGGCGAAGAGTCCCTGGCGGTCATCCAGGAAGCACACGCGGAAGAAGCGCGGGAAGCCCTTGGTGGTGAGTCGTACCGCGGTTGACGACGGGGTGATGTGGAGAATGCCCGCCTCGTTGTAGATTTCGGAGGCTGGCTCGGTGGCGGTGGAGTTGTACGCGCCGATCACGGCGACGACTTTAGCGTCTACCAGGCGCTGCGCCACCAGCGCCGATTGCGTGGGGTCGCCGGCGTCGTCCTCGACGAGCAGTTCGACTTGCTTGCCGTTGATGCCGCCCGCCGCGTTGACCTGTTCTACCAACATCGTGAGCGCGTTTTTGAACCCTTTCCCCTCGTAGGCATAATCGCCGGTCATGGGGCCTTGCAGTCCGATTTTGATGGTCTCCTCACCGCCACAGCCGGCGAGGCTGAGGAGCATCCCGCCGAGAATGAAGACTGAGGCTAAAATTCGCTTGAACATCTCTCCCCCTCCTATGACGTGATGATGCGATGACTCTGGATAGCGTTGGCTCAGCGAAATGGGTGCATGTTTCTTTCGGTGGTCACCCCCCTCTGGATAGCAAAAACCAGCGCCGGTGGCTCCGTAGGCTGGTCAAATGGATGAACACTGCAGGCGTACCGCGCTACTCGCCTTGACCTCTTGGTTATGGAGGCGGTTGAAGATGCAGCTCAGATTGCGGCTGAAGTCGTTCATCCTGGTGTCTCATGAAGCGCTTCCTGAATTGGGCGATCAAGACACAAACATCCTAACATGGAAAAAACAGGATGTCAACAGGCGCGGCGGGTTGATAGGGCTTATCCATGCTTTGACTAGAACCGCACGAAGGGTGTAAAATACGTTTGATGTGAAATCATGCGTTGACCGTGTAAGTCAAAACATCAATGCCAAAGTACCGGCGCAAAAACAGTCGAAGGGTAACACTCGTGATTTTGGCGATGATCCGCGAACACAAACCGCTGACCGTGTGAGCCAGG
>JAAZNO010000354.1 GCA_012798275.1 Chloroflexota bacterium | reverse complement strand
TGTGGCAGTGGGGGACGCTCGACCTGCACCGGGATACGTCCGCTCGTGAGTGGTGGGAGGCGACGTTGAGGGCGGCCCCGCCTGGCGCGGTGTTGGTCACCGCCGCCGACGCGCACACTTTCACCCTCTGGTATGCGCAGGAGGCGGTGGGGGCGCGGCCCGATATCACGGTGGTGGATCGGGATTTGTGGGCGCAAGCCAGCTATCGGCAATTTATGGGGGCGTCTGCGGCAGACCCGGCGCCGGCCCTGGACACATTTTTCGCCGGGCGCGTGCGCTGCACGGTGGACACAGCCGGGCTGACGTGCCCCTGACCGGGCGCGGCGGCCTTTGTGAGGGAGGTTGGCGAGTGGGACAAAAACGGCGTTGGCAAGAGCGCGTGCGCGATCCTCGCACTTTGAAAAGAGCGGGCTGGATTCTGGTGCTGGTGGGTGTCCTGCTGGTGGGGATTTGGGCGGGGCGCATAGCGGCGGCGGCGCTTTCGCTGCAGGCGCACCTGACGGAGGCCCAGGCATTGTTGGAGGCCTCGCCGATGGAGACGCTCAAGGCGCATCCGGAGCAGGCGGGGAGCCTGCTGCGGGGGCTTCGGGCGGACGTGGTGACGTTGCGTGCAGCGCGGGGACTGGGGCAGCTGGGACCGGCGCTGGGGTGGCTGCCGAAAGTCGGCCCGCTGCTCGCGCAGGCGGGGCCGCTGTTGGATCTGGCGGATGGGCTGACCGAAGCGGGCGTGCAGCTGTGGGACGGGGGGGCGCCCGTGCTGCAGGCCTGGCAGGCCGGCGCGCTGACGCCGGAACTGGCGCTGCAAACGCTGTCCGCCGGACGGCCGGCGTTTCAAGCCGCGCGTCCTGCGGCGGCGCGCGCGGTGACGGCATACGCGCAGCTCGTGCCTGCGGAGCTCCCGTGGCGCCTTCAGCAGCCGTTGACCCAGCTGGCTCCCTTGCTGCCGTGGCTCGAGGATGGCCTGCGCCTGGCCGCGGCGGCGCCCGACCTGGTGGGCGAGTCGGCGCCGCGCACTTATCTGCTCCTCGTGCTGAACGATGACGAATTGCGGCCGGGAGGGGGGTTCATCACGGCGGTGGGGGAAGTGGAACTGCGCGCCGGTCACATCACCCGCGCGACCGTCGCCGATAGCTACACCGTGGATGATTTCTCGCAGCCCTACCCGGTGGCCCCCGAACCCCTCAAGCGCTTCATGGGCCTTGACTTGCTGGTCTTCCGGGATAGCAACTGGTCGCCGGATTTTCCGACGGCGGTCGCGCAGGCCCTGGAGCTGTATCGGCCGGCGCATCCCGCCAGCTCTGCCTTCGACGGCGTCCTGGCCGTGGATCAGGTGGCGGTGCAGCGCCTTGTGGGCGCCGTGGGGCCGCTGGAGGTCGCCGGCCAGACGGTGACTGAGGAGTCGTTGCTGACCTACATCCATGAATCGTGGTCCCCGCCGGAGGGGGAATTCACCACCGAATGGCGCCTGAGTCGCAAGAACTTCATGGGGGATTTGGTCCAGGCGCTGCAGCGGCGTATGGAAAGCGGGTTGGGCGATATGGATC
>JAAZNO010000353.1 GCA_012798275.1 Chloroflexota bacterium | reverse complement strand
GGGGGGCGCGCGTGAGATCCAGGTAGGGGAAGCGCCGCCGGCAAACATCCAGGCGCTGGCGGCGGAGGCCCTGGCCGAGGGGCAGCCGCGTGTTGTGGAACTCACCGAAGGGGAAGGGGGATGGGTGTTGATCGCGCCCCTCATCTGGCGTGAGACGACGTTGGGGTATGTGGCCTTCACCCGCAAGGCGCAGGGCGAAAAACTGGCGCTACCCTGGGATGCGGACACGTTGCTGCTGGCGACGACGGCGGTTGAGCGGCTGGCGAGCGCTTTTGACACGGTGCGCCTGCTGCGCGATAGCCGACGTAAGGCGCTGTATCAGGAGCAGTTGACGCACGTCGCGGATTTGATGTGGTCCAGTTTTGATGTGGAGACGATCATGCGTCACGGCGTGGGGGAGCTGGGCGCGGCGTTGGATGCGAACGAGGTGCTGTTGACCCTCGCGCCGTCGCCACCACCGGCGAGTGTGCCGCCTGGAACCGGGCCTTTGCCGCCGCTGGCGCAGGGGGAGGACGAGGCATGAGCGTGAAGCCGGATTTCGCGCCGTCGCGCGATCAGACCTCTGAGCCCGAAGTGCGCCCCCGCTTGCGCACGCGGGCCGCCGTCGGTTTTGCGGCCTGGAGTTTGTTGCTGCTGGTGGGCTTCATTGTGGGGGTCGCACGCTTTGCCGTGGGCCCGTATCTGAGCCGGGAAATCCGCGGGCGGCTTCGGGATGAGGTGGCCCTCGCCGCGCTGAGCGTGGACGTGGAAACCGTGGCGCGCCTGGTCGCGGATGAACCGCAAACCGGCCCGCTGTATGAGTCCGTCGTCGCGCAGCTGCGGGCGGCGCGGGACCGCATCACCGGCGCGCGCTTTGTCTACATCGTCCATCAGGGAGCGGACGGCAAGATCTACTTTGTGGCGGACGCCGAGGAATCGCCTGAAGAGGTGTCCTTGCCCGGCAGCGTGTATGACGATGCCGGCCCGCTACTGCGACAAGTGGTCGGTTCGCTGGCTAGCCCTGGGGTCGAAGAGGACTTCTATGTGGATCAGTGGGGGACCTGGCTTTCGGCGTATGCCCCGCTGCGTACCGCTGATGGCACACTGGTGGGCATCTTGTGCGTGGATTTGGATGCCGATAACGTGCGCAGTCAGGAATCCGCCTTTCTACGGCTGGGCGCGCTGGCTTTGCTGATCGCGGCGCCGCTTGCTGCCGGCGGTGGCTGGCTGCTGGGCCGCAATCTGACCGCGCATCTCGGCGCGCTGGTCACCGCGGTGGAGCGGGTGGCGGGCGGCGACCTGAATTTTGAGATCCCCTTGCCTCCCGAAGCAGAAGCGGCGCAGCTGGCGGCGGCCTTCAATGTGATGACCCGGCGGCTGCGCGAGTTGGTGGCCACGTTGGAGGAACGTATCGCGGAGCGCACGGCTGATCTGGAACGCCAGACGGCTTACCTGCGGGCAACGGGGGAGGTCAGCCGCGTCGCCGCCTCGCTCCTTGACCTGGACGAGCTGCTGTCGCAAGTAGTGCGGCTCATCCCGGAGCAGTTTGGCTTCTACCATGCCGGCATTTTCCTGCTGGACGAGACCCGTGAGTGGGCAGTGTTGCGCGCTGCCTCCTCAGAGGGCGGACAGCGGATGCTGGCGCGTGGACATCGGCTGGCGGTTGGGGCGCAGGGCATCGTGGGCTACGTCACACAGACGGGACGACCGCGTATTGCGCTGGATGTTGGCGAAGACATGGTGTGGTTCGACAACCCCGATTTGCCCGAGACGCATTCTGAAATGGCGTTGCCCTTGATTGTTGGCGGACAGGTGATCGGTGCTCTGGACGTGCAGAGCACCGATGTGGGTGCCTTCCGCCCTGAGGACATCCGTACCCTGGCCATTCTGGCGGATCAGCTCGCCGTGGCCATTGCCAACGCGCTGGTTTTTGCTCAGCGTCAGGAGGCCATGCGCGAGCTGCAGCGCACCTATGCCCAGGACCTGCATCGAGGCTGGTCAGATTTCATGGCGCAACTCAGCCTGCGAGGCTATCGTTACACGCCGCGAACTCTGGAAGCGCTGGGCAAGGGCGGGGATGGCGTCTCTGCGGCGCCGCTGACCGCGCCTCGAGTGCTGCCAGATAACACCTTGCTGGTGCCGGTGATGATTGGCGGGCTGGAACTCGCCGTGTTGCAGGTGCGCCGTCCTCCCAACCGACCCTGGGTGGATGAAGAAATCTCCTTCGCCTTGCGGACGGCCCAGGAGCTGGCGCAGGCGTTGGAGAGCGCGCGTTTGCATCAGGAAGCGCAGCGTCGCGCGAGCCAGGAGCGCCTGGCTAGCGAGATTGCCTCGCAGCTGCGGCGCTCGCTTGACGTGACAACGGTGTTGCAGACGGCCGTGGCGCAATTGGGGCGTTTGCCCGGCGTGGCCGAGGCCACGGTCCATGTGACGTTGCCGGACTCCGTTGCGCCTGCGGCCGAGGAGGTGAGTTCATGACGGAACAGGGGGTCAAACCGCGTTCAACCGAGACGACAGCAAGCGTGGCGCTCTCGGTCATTCAGGAAATGGCGGCGTTGACCGCTGCCGGCCTGGGCATGGAAGAGGTGGTCGAGGGCGTGTATCGCGCCGTCTCGCGCTTGATGGACACGACTAACTTCTACATCGCTCTGTATGACGAACTCAAGCAAGAGCTCTTCTTCTGCCTGGACGTGACGGAGGGCCAACGGGTGGAGCGCGGCGAGCGCACCTATCGCAAGATGAGCGGCGGCCTGACCGAATATGTCATCCAGACGCGGGCGCCGCTGTTGTTGGAAGAAAGCTCCATGGAGCGCATCGCCGAAAGGGGAGTGCAGATCCTGGGGATTACGGGGGCGAAATCCTGGCTGGGAGTGCCCTTGATGATAGGCGACCGCGTGATCGGTGTGATGACGGTGCAGAGCTACACCACGCCGGGGCTCTACGGCGAGCGGGAGCGCGATCTGCTGATGACCGTCGCTAACCAGGCGGCGGCCGCCCTCGAAAACGCGCGGCTCTCGGCGCAACAGGCGCGCCGCATGCAGGAGATGCTGGTCCTCAATGAGATCGGCCAGGCCCTGGCGGTGACCCACGACCTGGAGGAGGCGTTCCATGCCGCTCACCTGCAGCTGGGACGGCTTTTTGATGTCTCCAGTTTCTACATCGC
>JAAZNO010000352.1 GCA_012798275.1 Chloroflexota bacterium | reverse complement strand
GTGCAGCACCGTGGCGATGAAGTTCCCTTCGGAGGACCACGCTACGTCCGGATTCCAGGCCCAACTGCTGTAGGTGCGATAGGGCGCGAAGCGCGCCAGCGGCTGGAGCTGCTTCGTGCGCACCTCCACGATGCCCACCTCATCGGGCCGCGAGTACGCCAGCCGATCCCCCTGCGGCGACCACTGATAGCGCGTGCCCCACCATCCGAGCCCGCCGCCGGCTTCGGGTTGGAGGAGCTGCTGCTTCCCGGTCAAAATATCCCGATCGGTAAAGATCGCCCGCCACAGGTCATTCCGTCCGCGCCAGCCGGGAGGACGGTCGCTCACCTCGGCGGTCGTCCAGGCGAAATAGCGGCTGTCGGGTGCCCAACCGGCCCAGAGCACATCGTAGATCTCCAACGGGATGGGCTTATCGTCGGCCTGTGCCGTGGAGATCACCCACAGCGCGTTGAAGTGCTGCTCCCCGGTGATCACCCGGCTGAACAGCAATCTCTGGCCGTCAGCGGAAAGCGTGAACACCCGTCCATCGAGATCGCCGAAAGCGGTCAACTGTCGCCGCGAGGCGGTGTTCTGGCGTACCAGCCAGGCATCCTGCCGCTCCAAAATCACCAACGTGCCGGTGAGCGCCTGCGTGACCGCAAATTCCGGGCGCTCTCCTACCAGGAGAATCTCATCTTGCGGCTCGCGGATCACCTCATCCTTGACCAGCGTGCGCGTTTTGAGCACCCCATCTTCCCACACACTGCGGTAGACTTGCTCTCGAACGCCGGGACGTCCGGCCTGCAGCAGCCGGGTCTCATTTTCCGGCACGGTCGCGTCGCGCACGATCTGTCGCCGGAAAGAGAGCGTGTTGGTGATGCTTTCCAGGCGTTCCAGGACGCGGGTGACGGTGATCGTCATGCCGTCACGCACCTGCGCCGTCTCCGGCGGATCCACCCGATCCAGGTCCTTCAACGTGATCTCAAGCTCTGCCAGGAGCGCCGCGACGGAAGGCGCCTGGGTCTCCACGGCTTGCCGTTGCCCATCGGCGACCACGACGACCCGCGACGGCGGGGTAGGGAGAGGGGTGCAGGCGACGATTCCCAGGGCCAGCGTCAGGAGCATCCCCGCCAGAAGCGGCGGCAACGCCACGTGCAGAGCAGCTTGGGCCTGGCTTCCACGCTTGTGCATACCTTCGATTATACCTTCCGCGGCGCAAACGCAACCGGTTTTCGGTCACGCGCCGGCCGCAGCGGTGGCTTCCCGCGCCGCGCGGACGAAAGCTTCGGCCTCCTCGCGGGTCTGGATTTCACCTGCGGCTTGCGCCTCGCGGAGCTGCTCCAGCAGCGCGCCCAGCGCCGGCCCCGGCGGTATGCCCAGGGCCTGCAGATCGTGCCCGTTGAGCAGCCGCGGCGGCGCGATGACGGTTTCGCTGCGGGTGAACGCGCCGGCGAGCAGCGCCCCGGCGCTCCGCAGGACGCGCTGCCAGTATTCCCGCTCGAGGCGCGGCCCGAAGACGGCGAGAATGTCCGCCAGGCTCAGCAACACCACCGCGACGCCAACATCGCCCGTGTCGCGGAAAAAGCGGTAGACCGCGCGCCGCGTCACCTCCGGGGCATCGCTCAGCGTCGTGAGCCGCATGTGAGCGTTGACCAGCGTTCCGACGAAGTGCTGCGCTCGTGCCGCAAAGCGCAGCGC
>JAAZNO010000043.1 GCA_012798275.1 Chloroflexota bacterium | reverse complement strand
TCGCCTTTTCGCTTTTCCGCTGACTCGCTTTGTCGCTCATCCCCTAATCCCTCCTGCCCAGCAGCCCGGCGGGGCGCGCCAGCAACACCAGCGCCATGATGATGACCGTCGAGGCCTCCGAAATCGCCGGGGTGAGGCTGAATTTGAGCGCCAGGTAATCCCCAAAAGCTCGCGCCAGCCCCAACAGCAGCGCGCCGATTGCGGCGCCGGTCGTGCTGCCCATCCCGCCGATAACGACGGTGATGAAGCCCTGCATCAGGTAGCGGTCGCCCATGACCGGCTCGACGGGGACGAAGGGCGCCGCGCCGATGCCTCCCAACGCCGCCAGCCCCGTCCCCAGGGAAAAGACCAGGGTGAAGATACGCTTGACGTTGATGCCGAGCGCCTCCACCATCTCACGATCCTGCACGCCGGCGCGGATGATCATCCCCAGCCGGGTGTATTTGAGCGTCAGGGTGAGCGCCACGAACATCAGCACGCCCAGCATGATGATGAAGAGCCGGTAGCTGGGGAAGGTCACGCCGAGGATGTCTACCGTGGTATTGCCGCCGCGAAAAAAGGCCCAGATGTTCTCCGCTTTGCCCGGCTGCGAGAAGGCCGGCGGACGGCTCATCGCATAGGGCAGGGGGTCCCAGAGCAGCTGGATCAGCTCTGAAATGACGAAAGCCAGGCCCATGGTGATGATGATTTGATACAGCGGGCGGACGTAGAGGGGGCTGATCAGCGTCATTTCGATGACCGCGCCAAGTCCCGCCCCCACCAGCGTGCCGGCGAGCAGCGCCAGGACGAAGCGCAGGTTGCCGTTCATCGAGAGGACGGCGATGGGAGCGGCCTCGCGTCCCAGGGTGGCGATCGCGGTCACGAGCAGCAGTCCGCCAACCAGGAAGGCACTGCGCCGGCTCTGATCTTTGTGGACGACCACCGTAGGGTCGCCGGGGCGAGCCTGCGCCATGGCGATCAGCGCGCCGGCGAGGAACAGCAGCACGGGACGGATCCAGAAGCTCGCCAGCGGCTCCTGCGGCGTCGCCTCCGCCAGCGGGTCAGCGGCGACCATCGTCGCCACCATCGCCGTGGAAGCCAGCCCTTGGAAGTCCACGCCGACGACGGCGAGCACGCCGACCACGACCGCGAGCACGATGAGGCCCGCGCGCAGCCGCGACTGCCATTGCTCTGGGATCGGCCATTTGGCGACCCAGGGATGGATCACGGCCATCATGCTCAGGCCCGCCATCAGGGCGAAGACCAGCGGCGCGAGCCCGAAAAGGAAGGTGGGGTTGGTGTAGAACTGCCAGCCGGCATAGGCTCCCACCATCAACATGGAGCCTTGCGAGAAATTGAGCACGTCCATCAGGCCGAAGACCAGCGTCAGACCGGCGGCCACCATGAAATACAGCGCGCTCAGCGTGAAGCCGGAAAGCGTCGTGCGGACAAAGGGCTGCGTTCCCATCGTGGACCACCCGATGCCGCCGAGCACGAGCAAGAGGAGCAGGACCGTGAGCAGCGTGTTGTTTTCACGCCAGAAGGCCTTGAGCTTCATTGACTACCTCCCTCAACCCGCACGGAAGCGCCCAGATAACGGTGAATTAACGCCTCATCGTGCACCAGGTCTGCCATCTCGCCGCGGTGCACGCTCTTGCCATCGTCAATGATGTAATAGAATTGCGCCAGGCGGCTCGCCATGAGGAAATTCTGTTCGACCAACAACACCGTGAGCGTGGCGCTGAGCTCGCGGATCGCTTCCATCATCTGTTCGATGAGGATGGGCGCCAGCCCCTCGCTCGGCTCGTCAATCAACAGCAGCTTGTTGTCGGCAACCAGCGCACGCGCGACCGCCAGCATCTGCTGCTGCCCGCCGGAAAGGTGATCCCCCGACAGTTTGTAGAGCCGCTTGAGATCGGGGAACAGGCCAAAGATGAAATCGGCCCTGCGGTCGAGGTCGCCCTTCTGGCGTTCGGCAATCCGCAAGTTCTCCCCGACGCTGAGGTTGCGGAAGATGGCGCGATGTTCGGGCACATAGCCGATGCCCATCGCGGCGATGTCGTAAGCGCGCTTGCCCTGCAGCTCGCGTCCCTCAAACAACACCCGACCCTGCCGCGGGGGAGTCAATCCCAGGATGGATTTGAGCGTCGTGGTCTTGCC
>JAAZNO010000042.1 GCA_012798275.1 Chloroflexota bacterium | reverse complement strand
TGCGGGGATCCCATTTTTCCTCGTCCTGGAGATCGGTGAGATCTTCCTCGGAAAGCGTCCGCTCCAGAATGGCGAAGATGAGCGTCGTGAATCCCAGGGCGCTGGTCGCCGCGCCGAGGTACTGGACGATGAGTCCGCCGAAGACTGCCAGAATGTTAATGGACTCTGGCGCCGTCTCCTGCGAAAATAGAGCCCGCGCCTCCGTCCCCGCGTTCGCGGCAGTCCACGGGGTGAGCTTTTACTTATCCGCCGCTAACACCTGTTCCATGACGCTGACCAGCTGTTGCCATTCGGCGACCATGATCGTCAGCACCTCGCGCCCCTGCTCGCTGAGGACGTAATAGCGCCTCGGACGCGCTTCGCTCACGTCCCACTCACTATCCAGCAGCCCTTGCTTTTCTAGCCGACGCAGGAGGGGATAGAGCGTCCCTTGATCAATTTCCACCCCTTGTTCCACGAGCCGCTCTTTGAGCGCGTAGCCGTATTGCCGCTCGCGCAGCTGGCTGAGCACGCTGAGGATGAGCGTCCCTCGCCGCAGTTCCAGAATCAGATTTTGGATGATTTCCTCCATGGCGTGTCTCCTCTCTTGCTGTACTTTGTATTATACCATATATCACATAGTATTGTCAATAAGCAAATATAGGATTTTGACTGATATGTGATCTTTGTTCAGGCCGTGAGGGGCGTCCGGCTCTCTTGCCGCTTAGGGAACGGGGCGCGCACACAAAAGCCCCCGAAGCACGGGAGACGCTTCGGGGGCTGCACTGATTCATGCGGGGAGGACTTATGTGCCTTCCTGCCAGGAGCCCAGGTAATGGCGTTGCGCCTCGGTGAGCACGTCAATGGCGACCCCCATGGCTTCGAGTTTGAGGGCGGCAATGGCTTGATCAATCTCTTCGGGGACGGCGTAGACGCGGTGCTCCAGCTCCTGGGCATGGCGGAGCATGTACTCAGCGCTGAGGGCCTGATTGGCGAAGGACATGTCCATCACCGCGCTCGGATGTCCTTCCGCCGCGGAGAGGTTCACCAACCGGCCGTCCGCCAGGACGTTGAGGCGCCGTCCGTCCGGCAAAGTGTACTGCTTGACGAAAGGGCGCACGATGCGGGGTTCGTGTCCCGCCAATGCTTCGAGGGCGGGGAGGTTGATCTCGACGTTGAAGTGACCGGAGTTACACACGATGGCGCCGTCTTTCATCACCTCGAAATGCGGCTGATCAATCACGTTGATGTCTCCCGTGGCGGTGATGAAGATGTCGCCCACTGGCGCCGCCTCGATCATCGGCATGACGCGGTAGCCGTCCATCACGGCCTCCAGCGCCTTGAGGGGATCTACTTCGGTAATGATGACGTTCGCGCCGAGGCCCTGCGCGCGCATAGCGATGCCCCGACTGCACCAGCCATAGCCAGCGATCACCACGGTTTTGCCGGCGATGAGCACGTTGGTGGCGCGAATCACGCCATCGAGCGTGGATTGCCCCGTGCCGTAGCGATTGTCGAACAGGTGCTTGGTCAGCGCGTCGTTCACGGCGATGATGGGATAGTTCAGCGCGCCCTCCTCCGCCATCGCCCGCAGGCGGATGACACCGGTGGTGGTCTCCTCCGTGCCGCCGAGGACGGTCTCCAGCACCTCGGGGCGCTTCTTGTGCATCGTGCTCACCAGGTCCGCCCCGTCGTCCATGGTGACGTGGGGTCGGTGATCCAGGGCGGCGTGGATGTGTTCGTAGTACGTGTCGTTGTCCTCGCCCTTGATGGCGTAGACGGGGATTTCGTCGTAGGTGACGAGCGCGGCGGCGACGTCGTCCTGGGTGCTGAGCGGGTTGCTGGCGACGAGCACCAGGTCCGCGCCCCCGGCCTGCAACGTGCGGACCAGGTTGCCTGTCTCCGTCGTGACATGCAGGCACGCCGAGAGCCGTACTCCCTTGAGCGGCTTCTCGGCGGCAAAGCGCTCGCGAATGCGGCGCAACACGGGCATCTCACGCTCGGCCCATTCCATGCGCAGGCGTCCTGCTGGCGCCAGCTCCATATCTTTCACATGATATTTCATTTTCTTGAGGCTCCTTCAAAAATAGTAATCAGTGAGTTGTGAGTAGAGAGTAGTTGTAGCCTCTGCTCACATTTTCATTTCTTGATAGTGTACGCTAACACATGACGTCTCTTATATTTGATGAATGTTACGTATCACGCATTATGCTTTACCCAATCTTCTCCGTAAATGTATCTTCCCCAAAATGCTCCTGGTACCGCGTCTTGAACTCCGCCAGGGTGTAATGCTGGCTCTGCGGTCCGACGCATTCCAGCGTGTAGGTCGCCGCAAGCGCGCCGATGCGTCCACAGACCTCCCAGGGAAGCCCGAGCGCCAATCCCTTGAGGAGCCCCGCGCGATAGGCATCGCCCACGCCGGTCGGATCGGCGATCTGCTGGGGAGGGACGACGGGCACCGTGACGCGGCGGTCGCTCCAGATTTCGGAGCCATCCGCGCCGCGGGTGATGATGACTGCTTGCTTGACGGCGGCGCGAATTTGCGCATCCGTGAGGCCCGTGCGGGTCTTGAGCAATTCGAATTCGTAGTCGTTGAGGATGAGGATGTTCGCGCCCTCCAGTCCCAGACAGAGTGAATCAGCGCCGACGCGCACCACTTGTTGTCCCGGATCGTAGATGTAGGGAATGCCGAGCGTCTTACACTCCACGGCGTACTTGTCCATGGCGATGGGGTCGTTGGGCGAGAGGATGACCATATCGGGGCGTGGTTTCAAATCGTGGAACGAGAGTTCCCGGGCATACGCCATCGCGCCGGTGTAGAAAGTAGCGATCTGGTTTTGGTCCAGGTCGGTGTTGACGAAGAAGGACGCCGTGAAAACGTCGGGGATGGTGCGGGTGAGGCGGGTGTCCACGCCCTGGTCTTCGAGCCAGCTGCGATAGTCTTCGAAGTCCTGTCCGGCGGTCGCCATCATGGCGGGACGCTCACCCAGCAGTGCCAGATTATAGGCGATGTTGGCAGCGCAGCCGCCGCGCACGCGGCGCATCTCGTCTACCAGAAAACTCAGGCTGACCTTGCCGACGCGCTCCATGAGCAGATGATCGGTGAAATGCCCCGGAAAGGACATCAGATAATCAAACGCAATCGAGCCGGTGACGATGATTTGCATCGTTTTCTCCTCAGCAAGTAGAGCTCCGTGAGCCGTGAGTAGAGAGTCGTTGCAGTCGCGGTTCACGGCTCACGACTCACCTTTTCATCCTCGGTGGTGTGCCGGAAGAACATGTTAACTCCTCAGAAAATGGGCCCCGAATGAACACGAATTTCACGCATCAGATCAGAAATTCCTGGCCCTCCGGGCTGCTACGTCCTCAAATAGCGCGCTTCAGCGCGCTTGGCTCCTGTCAGGCTGGGGATTCCATCCCCGGCCGACCCGTGAGCCGTCGCCGTCGCTGCTCACGACTCACCTTTTCATCCTTGGATGATGTGCGCCAGCACATGGCGTCTCCCATGGATTTCCATAAAAGAGGGCCGCGCTCATGCAGTTGTGCGGCCCAACGTCCCCAATGTACCACAAATGGCGCGGAAGTCCAATCAAAGTTTGGAGATAGGCATTCCTGCAACTTGGGGTAAAATAAGGCCATTCAGAGCACGCCTTAATTTAGCCAAAGGATGAAGCGCCATGAATCTTGAAGCGACGCTGCGGGAACAAATCCTGTTGAAGCTGGTAGAAGTGATTGACCCGGAGACAGGGGTGGACGTGCTGCGGATGCAGCTGGTGGAGGATCTCGAAGTTGACGAGCTGACCGGCAGGGTGAGCTACAGCTTTCGGCCCTCCTCGCCGCTGTGCCCGCTGGCG
>JAAZNO010000351.1 GCA_012798275.1 Chloroflexota bacterium | reverse complement strand
CGGGGTTGGATCCCAGCGGGTACAGGCCGTCTTGCAGGAGCACGCGCGGTGAGGCATCGTAGATGGTCTCACCCGACGGGACGGTGAATACCGCCGTCACGGTGACGATCTCACCCGCGACCGCCTGCCCGATCGTGTTGTTGGTCCCCACAATGGAGGTGATGCTGCTCTTGCCGACGCTTGGCGCCATCACCATGGCGGCGCGCCCGGGATGGGTCAGGCTGCCCAACAACAGCAACAACAACGTCAACGCCGCCAGGCCGGCGATGCCCAAGCGTAGCCACCGGGTGCGCGCTTGCGGTGAGGTGGCTTCCTGGTCTGGGGACGGGTTTCTTTTTGTTGTAAACATAGGTTCCTCCCTTCATGGGTTGAATGATTCTTCGTCTGAATTCCTGCCGTCAATTCCTGGCGCCGGTGTCGTGCGTCTCGCGTGCTCGTGCCCTTCGCTGCCTCCTTCATCTGTTCGCAAAATGTCTTGCCGCCGTGTGTGATGGTCATCCGAATAACGTGGTGGTTCAATTATAGTTAGGATTGTGCCAGGCGCAAGCCGGTAAAATGTAAGTGTGGTGTTAGAGCACGAGTAGACAGGCGACGGGGAAATATAGACACAGGACCTACGCAAGGCTGTGAATTTTAACGCTGAGACGGAGGGGCTTCTGTTCAACCTTCGCTCGACTCCTGGCGGGTGGGGTGTCGCAGCACGGCGGCGACGGCTTGCGCCAGTTGTTCCTGGCTCAGCGGCTTTTTCAGCCAGCAGCTCAGGCCTTGCTCCAGGAGCGCTTCCAGCTCCTTCTCGATGGGGTGTCCGCTGATTAGAATGAAGGGCTGGTCCCAATTCCGGGCGCGCAGGGCGTGCAGCAGGGCCGGCCCTCCCATGCAGGGCATGATGATGTCACTCAACACCAACGCGACCGTCTTGCCGTGCGTCTCCATTACCTGAAGGGCTTCCACTCCATGGGCGGCCTGGAGGACCTGGTAATGGAGCAGGGTCAGATTCTCGGCCAGCGCCGCGCGTAAGACGGCGTTGTCCTCGACCACCAGGATCGTCTCGCCGTGTCCCAGGGACTGCTCGCCGGAGCCGGCGCGGTCAACTTTGACGGGGGTTTCCTCCCCCACCGGGAGGTAGATGGAGAAGGCCGCTCCTCCTTCTGGCAGGTTGTCCACGGTGATGCGCCCTTCATGCTGTTTCACGATGCCATAAACCTGGGCGAGTCCCAGGCCACTGCCCTTGCCCGGCTCCTTGGTGGTGAAAAATGGCTCGAAAAGGTGCGGCAGGACCTCGGGGGGAATTCCCGCTCCCGTGTCGGCGACGGTGAGGAGGATCCAAGCGCCGGGCTTCAGCTCTGGCAGGATGGGCGAATACCCCGGCGTGACGGTCAGCCGCTGCAGGGTGAGGCTGAGGACGCCGCCTGCGGGCATCGCGTCGCGGGCATTGATTGCCAGATTGGTGAGCAGCTGTTGGATGCGGGTGGGATCAGCGTGGAGGGTGTAGTCGCCCTCTGGAGAGTCGAGCCATATGCTGATGTTTTCCGGCAGAATGCGCTGCAGCAGCTGCACCTGCTCTTTGACAAAGGCGCTGAGGTCCATCGGACGGCGCTCCAGGGCCGTTTTGCGTCCGAAATCCAGAATTTGCTGAATGAGTTCGGTCGCCCGTCCGGCCTGGCTAATGACCGTTTCGAGGCGCTCGCGGCTTTTGAGGGGCAGCGTGCTGTCACGCAGCGCCATCTGCGTGTAGAGGACGATGACCGCCATGATGTTGTTGAAGTCGTGGGCAATGCCGGCGGCCAGCTGTCCGACCGCCGCCAGGCGTTCTTGCAGCTGCAGCTGCCCCTGAATCTGACGCTCCTCGGTCGCATCTTTGATGACCAGGACCCACTGTTCGGAGCGCTGGTCAGGGGCGAGCGGGCGCGCGATGAGCTCGAAAATGCGGTTGCCGCTCCGAATTTCATGCCACAGGCCCTTTGGCGGAGAGGTGAGCAATTCCTGGAGCGGCTGTCCGCCCAGCTGGGTGAGCCGCGAGGCGCGCGGACTGGGCGCAAGGTGCGTGAGCGCCTGTTCGGCGACGGGATTGGCCAACAGGATCTCCCCGTCGCCGTTGATGAGGAGCACCCCCTCAGGCACCGATTCGATCATCTGGAGCATCTGGCGAGCCTGGGCGAGCATCTGTTCTTGCAGGGAGGCCCGCTGCAGCGCCGTGGCGGCGATGTCGGCGATCGCGGTGAGTAAGCGCAGATCGTCTTCGTCAAGCGCCCGGCGGCTGGCAATCCACAGCAGGCCGGTGAGTTGCGTCTCGACCATCAGGGGTGCTGCCGCAATCGCGCGGCAGCCTTGCAGGAGCTCGGGACGAAATAAGGCCGGCTCAAGATGCGCGTCATTGTTCAGGTATGGCTGACCGGTCTGTAACACCTGGGGGCTCAGGCCCATGTCAGGGGAGAGAGTGACGCCGGTAAGGGACTCCCAGACGCCCCGGCCTCTTTCGGTATAGAGCGCACCGTTCGGCTCGCGGCGTTCGAGGGCGGCGCCTTCCACTTTCAACCGGCTGAGCAATTCGTCCAGGATGATGTCGAGGATGGCCTCGTGATGGGGGGCGGCGCGCAGGGCGGCGCTGATGCCCGCAATCGCCTCCAATTCGCGCAGACGGGACTGCGCCTGTTGGTAGTAGAAGGTGTTGATGATGACGGAGGCGAATTGCGCCGCCAGGGTCTCCAGGAGCAGGCGATGTTGGGGCTGGTAGATGTTGGGCTGATAGGATTGCGCTGAGAGCATCCCGATGGGGCGATCGCCGTAACGTAAGGGCGCCGCCAGGATCGAGCGCACGTGCTCCGGCGCACCGAAATGGATTACCGGTATCCCCTGCGCCTCGTCCAGATCCGGAATCAGCAGGGTTTGGCCGCTAGCCAGCACCCATCCCGTCAGCCCTTCTCCATGGGGAAAGCGTTGGGAGGGCCAACGTCCGCCGCGATCGAAAACATACACGGCTTCGTCGTAGTCCTCATTCTCCCCTTGCAGGACAATGATCAGCGCTTCGCACGGCATGATGGCGTCCACGGCCTGATGGACGGCGGTGTAGATCTGCTCTGGATCGAGCTGGGCGTTGAGCAGGCGCTGGCTGGTTTGATGTAGCACTTCCAGCTCGCCGAGGCGACGGCGGGTCTCCTCAAAGAGGCGCGCATTTTCGATCGCCAGCGCGACCGGTCCGGCCATGGAACTCAACAGGCGCAGGTCTCCCTCGTCAAAGGGACGCTGGGGATGGGTGGATTCCAGGGAAAGCACGCCGATGAGGCGTCCGTACACCTCGAGCGGGATCACGATGGCGCTGCGCAAGTCCGCGACCTCCTTGATCGCGGCGGTTGCCGCATCGGCTCGCAGCGCTGGATCATTCTGGACATCGTTCACGCACAGGGGACGGCGGTCCCGAATGGCCCGGCCGGCAAAGCCCCAGGTGATGGGGAACGTCATCCCCAGGACGCTGGCGTCCTCATAGCCGCTGATGGCACGTACTTGCAGGTCTTGCCCTGAGTCAGTGAGGAGCGCCAGGCTGCCCTTTTCGGCAGCGGGGATGGCGTGCAGGGCGGTCGCCAGGATATGGTCCACCAGCGGCTGCAGCTCGAGGGTCTGGCTGATGGTCTGCGCGATGGCGGCGAGCGCGGCGGCTTCACTTTCCTGCCGCTTGCGCGCCGTGATGTCTTCGATGACGCCCTCGAAGTATGTTGCTCCCTGAGGATTGTACACGACGCGGGAGGTGAGAGAGACCCAGATCACGGCGCCGTCTTTGCGGCGCAGGCGCAGCTCATAGCCGGTCACGCTGCCCTGAGCCAGGAGCTGTTCGGAGTAGGCCTGACGCTGCGACGGGTCTATATAGAGGTCCGAGTTTTTGAGGGCGGCGAACTCCTCAACCGAGTCATAGCCCAGCAAGCGGAGGCAGGCGGGATTGGCCATCAGCGCACGGCCTTCGGGGCCAGGCGTGGCGCGAAAGACGCCGACGGGCAATTCTGCTATCAGCGTGGCGTAGTCTTGTTCGCGTGGGAGCTGTGCTGGCGCCGCGAGGTCGCACGCCAGAGCGACAACGTCTGCCGACAGGGGAACGTCCCGAGCGCGTTCCAGGGCCGCTTCCAGCTCCGCAACCCGCTGGCGAGCGGCGGAGAGCTCTGCCTGCAATGGCGAGGCGCTTTGACCCTGATCTTTCATTTCTGCTGTCCCTGTCTTCATCACAGCGGCTTTGATTCCGGTTATCGTTGGGTCCCAGGCATTGTAAGAAGGATTCGCCGGCGCGGTTAGCGGGTGGAAGTTCGCTCAAGTTCTCTTTCAGTATAGTGTCAGGCCGCGGATGTGTCAAGGCGCGCCGCTGTACCATTTTCGGAAGTCATGCTAGACTAGGCGTGGGGGTACCTCACTTGCCGCGCCATTGGTTTTTAGATTTGCCGATTTGCTGAGGAGTTGACATGTTCCTGCGGCACATCACCGTGGATGAAAATGTGAGTTGTGAGCTGTGAGTCATGATCGAAGTCTGCGACAGCTCACGGCTCACGGCTCACTGCTCTCTATTTTCCGAGGAGGTGGTAGTTATGGCACTTTTCCATTGTCACTTCTTTTCTCAAGCGTTGCGACTCAGCGTCTCCGTAGACGTGATTTTGCCTGAGTCGCGGGGGCTGTTGGATGGAACCCTGCTGACGCCGCCACGTCCTTACGCCGTGCTGTACCTGCTGCATGGCCTTTCCGACGATCACACCATCTGGCAACGACGCACCTCGATTGAGCGATATGCGGCGGATTACGACCTGGCGGTGATCATGCCGGCCGTGGACCGCAGTTTCTACACCGACATGGCGCAGGGCAATCGTTACTGGACTTACGTGAGCGAGGAGTTGCCGACGCTGATGCGGGGTTGGTTCCCGCTTTCCGAGGCTCGTGAGGAGACGTTCGTGGCCGGACTTTCGATGGGG
>JAAZNO010000350.1 GCA_012798275.1 Chloroflexota bacterium | reverse complement strand
TGGTGGACGGGTGTGCACGCGCTTCCCGCCCGAACCGAATGGCTATCTGCACATCGGGCACGGCAAATCCATTTGCCTGAACGCGGGCATTGCGCGCGATTATGGCGGCAAATTCAACCTGCGCTTCGACGACACCAATCCCGTCAAAGAGGAAGAGGAATACGTCGAATCCATCGTGGAAGATGTGCGCTGGCTGGCGCCCGAATTCACCGCCGGGCCGCTCTTCGCCTCGGATTATTTCGAGCAGATGTACCAGTGGGCCGAGGAACTGATCCAGAAAGGGCTGGCGTATGTGGATGACCTGAGCGCCGAGGAAATCCGTCAGTACCGGGGCACGCTCACCGAGCCGGGGAAGGAAAGTCCCTATCGTTATCGCTCGGTTGCGGAGAACCTCGACCTGTTCCGCCGGATGCGCGCGGGCGAATTCCCCGATGGCTCGCGGGTGCTGCGCGCGAAAATTGACATGAGCTCGCCCAACCTCAACCTGCGCGACCCGGTGATGTACCGCATCCTGCACGCTACCCATCACCGCACGGGGGATGCGTGGTGTATCTATCCCATGTACGATTGGGCGCACGGCCTGGAGGACTCCATCGAGGGGATTACCCATTCTATCTGCACGCTGGAGTTTGAGGATCACCGCCCGCTTTACGACTGGTATCTCGACCAGCTGGGCATTTATCATCCCCGGCAAATCGAGTTCGCGCGGCTCAACCTCACCTACACCGTGATGAGCAAGCGCTGGCTATTGCGGCTGGTGCAGGGAGGGTACGTGAGCGGCTGGGATGATCCGCGTATGCCGACGCTCTCCGGCCTGCGACGGCGCGGCTATACCGCCGAGGCGATCTGGGATTTCGCTGAGCGCATCGGCGTGGCGAAAGCGAACAGCATGGTGGATCTGGGGCTGCTGGAGCACTGCATCCGCGAGGAGCTGAACGTGCGCGCGCCGCGGGCGCTGGCGGTGCTGCATCCGTTGCGCGTCGTCGTCGAAAATTACCCTGAGGACCAGGTGGAGGAATTCGAGGTCCCCAATCATCCGCAGCGACCGGAGCTGGGGACGCGCCCGGTGCCTTTCTCACGGGTGCTGTACCTCGAGCGCGACGATTTCATGGAGCAGCCTCCCGCCAAATTCTTCCGCCTGGCGCCGGGCCGCGAGGTGCGGTTGATGAATGCCTATTACCTCACCTGTGTGGGGGTGGTGAAAAACGCCGCCGGCGAGATTGTGGAGCTGCGCTGCACTTACGACCCCACTTCTCGCGGCGGGGTGACGCCTGACGGGCGCAAGGTCAAGGGCACGCTGCACTGGGTCTCGGCGGCGCACGCCATAGACGCTGAGGTGCGGCTGTACGACAATCTGTTCCTTAAGGAAAATCCCTACGACGTGCCGGAGGGGCAGGACTTCACGGTGAATTTGAATCCTGAGTCCCTCAAAGTGCTCACGGGGTGCAAGCTGGAGCCAGGCCTGGCGACGGCAGCTCCTGGCGATCGTTTCCAGTTCATGCGACAGGGGTATTTCTGCGTGGACAGCAAGGACTCCCGTCCCGGCGCGCTGGTATTCAACTCCACGGTGGGCCTGAAGGACACCTGGGCCAAGATCCAGCAGCAGCCGGAATAGCGCCGGC
>JAAZNO010000041.1 GCA_012798275.1 Chloroflexota bacterium | reverse complement strand
GGCAGGGGAGATGAGGAGATGACGGGGAGAAAATGCAGGCGCCAGAGAGAGCATCTGACCGCCCCCTGGTTGCTTTCCAAAACACAACAGGCATGCACTCTGTCCGCCAATGGAGGTACCCAATGAAACAACACGGCCGTCGCAACCCTACCCCACCCCACGAGGTGACGTCCCATGAGCTTTAGTTTCGGCGGCGGATTGAACATGGGTCCCCGCGGCGCGCTGGAAAGCCACGGCGAGGGTGATGGAACCGGGCGGGTCTTCGACAACCGCATCGTGCGACGCCTCCTCGGCTATCTGCGCCCCTACGCGCGACAGATGGCCGGCGCTTTCGTCATGATGGTGATCGCTACCGCGCTGACCCTGCTCATCCCCTACCTGACCAAAATCATCATTGACCAGTATATCACCCAGGGAGATTTGCACGGGCTGAACCGCATGGCCCTGGTGTTGAGCGGAGCGCTCGTCGGCATCTATGTGACCTCGTCCGCGCAACAGTATTTGCTCACGTGGGTGGGACAGCGCGTCCTCATGACCCTGCGCAATCAGCTCTTCGAACATCTGCAGCGGCTGTCGCTGGGCTATCACGACACGCACATCGCCGGGGTGACAATCTCCCGCGTGATGAGCGACGTCGGCGTGATCAACGAGCTGCTCTCTGAAGGGCTCATCACCCTCATGGGGGACATGCTGTTGCTTGGCGGCATCGTCGGGGTCATGCTCTCAATGAGCCCGCAGCTGGCGCTCTACGCCTTCAGCGTCCTGCCGCTGATGCTGTTGATGACGCTGTGGTTCTCCCGCCGCGCGCGCGTCGCCTTCCGCCAGACCCGCTCCAGCACTGCCGCCGTCGTCGGCGATCTGGCGGAGGATCTCTCCGGAATGCGCGTGATCCAGGCGTTCGCCCAGGAAAGCGCTTCCGCCGAGCGTTTCGACAAGGTCAACCGCGCCAACCGCGATGCCTTCGTCAAGGCCATGTCGCTCTCGCTGACCTTCCTGCCGGGGGTGGAATTCCTCAGCATTTTGGCGACCGCCATCGTCCTCTGGTTTGGCGGGCACGGCGTCGCGGCGGGAACGCTAACGCTGGGGGTCGTCGTCGCCTTCATCTCCTACGTGGGGCGTTTCTTCCAGCCGATCCAGGAGCTCAGCCAGCTCTACAACACCTTCCAGACGGCCATCGCCGGCGGCGAGCGCGTGCTCGAACTGCTCGACACCGTTCCCGATGTGCAAGACGCCCCCGGCGCGCCGGACATGCCGCCCATTCGGGGCGACATCGTCCTCGACCATGTCTCCTTTGCCTATCAGGGCACTCACACCGTACTCCACGACGTGAATTTGCAGATCGCCGCCGGTCAAACCATCGCCCTGGTCGGCCCCACCGGCGCGGGAAAAACCTCCATCGCCAACCTCATCGCCCGTTTCTATGAAGTCACGGAGGGAAGCGTGCGCATTGACGGGATTGACGTCCGCACGGTCAACCAGGCCTCCTTGCGACGGCAAATGGGGCTCGTGCCGCAAGACCCCTTCCTCTTCGCGGGAACTATCGCCGAAAACATCCGCTTTGGCTATCCAGACGCCAGCGACGCGGCCGTGATGGCCGCGGCGCAGGCCGCCAACGCCCACGAGTTCATCCATGCACTGCCAGAGGGCTACGCCACCCGCATCGTGGAAGGCGGCATCAACCTCTCGCTGGGACAACGGCAATTGCTGTGCATCGCCCGCGCCATCCTCGCCGACCCGCGCATCCTCATCCTGGACGAGGCCACCGCCAGCGTGGACACCGTCACCGAGGCCTTGATCCAGGAGGCGCTGACGCGGCTGCTCCAGGGGCGCACCGCCATCGTCATCGCGCACCGGCTGAGCACTGTCACCCACGCCGATCTCATCTGCGTCCTGGATGAAGGACGGATCGTCGAACGCGGCACCCACGCGGAACTGCTCGCCCGCGGCGGCATCTACCGCGATCTCTACGAGCGGCAGTTCCTCGACCGCAACGGATTGACGTCTTCGTCATGAGCGAGTAAAATGTGACTGATTTTCGAAGAAGACGCCAGGTGCTGGCGCGCACCGAGCAAGCAAGAGAATGTGAGCCGTGAGTGGTGAGTAGTGAGTAGAGGCTGTAACGGCTCTCTTCTCACGGCTCACTGCTCTCTATTTTCCGAGGAGGCGCTACCTATGAATACCAGAAGCAAAAATCCTGGGGATACCCCCACCCGTTCCAGCCGTCTCACCCGTCACATGGAACAACACGGCGGGGGAGGAGCCCTTTCCGACATTATTCTGGGCGGACAGGATGGGCTGGTCAATGTCCTGGGGGTCATCCTGGGCCTGGTCGCCGCTACCCCCGACCCGCGCATCATCGTAGCGGGCGGGTTGGCAGCGACGTTCGCCGAAAGCATTTCGATGGCGGCAGTAGCCTACACCAGCACCCTGGCGGATCGTGATTTCTATCGCGCCGAATTGGAACGCGAACGCTACGAAATTCGGGAGCTGCCCGAGGCCGAGCGGGAAGAAGTCCGCCAAATCTACCGCGACTGGGGTCTGGAAGGCGAAGCCCTGGAAGGAGTGGTCCGGCAGATCACCGCCAATGAGGAAACCTGGCTGCAGGTCATGATGGCCGACGAGTTGAAATTGCAGCCGGTTGACGAGCAACGGGTCCTGCGCAGCGCGCTCATCGTCGGCGTGGCGGCCATCATTGGCTCCCTGATCCCCCTGATCCCCTTCTTTTTCCTGGCGTCAGGCCTGGTGTCGCGGGGCCTGTCCATCGGCATTTCCCTGGGGGTCTCGGCGGTGGCGCTTTTCCTGGTGGGGGTATACAAGGCGCGGCAGACGGTCGGACGTCCGGGACGGTCGGGGGTGCAAATGGCCGTCATCGGGATCGCGTCAGCGCTGGCCGGCTACGGCATCGGGACGCTGTTCGGCGGGTAGAAATTGGGGAAAATGGGCCCTCAGGACGTTCACGCTCTTCCCTATTGGAGCCAGCCCAACGAGCAGCTCCTGGCGACGCTTCAGAGCTCCGCCGCCGGCCTCAACACCCTCGAAGCACAGCGGCGGCTCGAACAATACGGCCTGAACGTCCTGGAAACGCGCGTCGAAGTCACGCCGCTGCGATTGTTCCTCAAACAATTCCGCAGTCCCATCGTGCTGATTTTGCTCTTCGCCACGGCGGTGTCCGCAGTAACGCAGGAATGGATTGACGCGGTCATCATCCTGGCGATTGTGATGGGCAGTGCGCTCCTGAGCTTTTTTCAAGAATACAGCGCGGGCAACGCCGCCGCAAAATTGCGCGAGCAACTCACCCTCAAGACGACCGTGCTGCGCGAGGGCCAGCTGCAGAGCCTCCCCGTCGAGCAAGTCGTGCCGGGAGATGTGGTGCAGCTGTCTGCCGGCAGCCTCATCCCCGCCGACGGGGTGCTGCTGGAGGCCACCGATTTCTACGTGAACCAGGCCGTGCTCACCGGAGAGACATTCCCGGTGGAAAAAAGGCCCGGCCCCGTCGCCGCAGCGGCGGGGTTACCGGAACGCACGAACTGCGTCTTCATGGGCACCAACGTGCGCAGCGGTTCGGCCACAGCGCTCATCGTGCAAACCGGCGCCGCCACCGTCTTTGGACAGGTGGCCAAACGGTTGGTGGTGCGTCCGCCGGAGACCGAGTTCGAGCGCGGCATTAACCGCCTGGGGTACATGCTCACCCGCGTGATGTTCATCCTGGTGTTCCTGGTCTTCGCCATCAACGTCCTGTTCCACAAGCCGGTGCTGGATTCACTGTTGTTCTCCATCGCCCTGGCGGTCGGCCTCACGCCGCAACTGCTGCCGGCGATCATCAGCATCACCCTCTCCAAAGGCTCGCAGCGGATGGCAGCGGATGGCGTCATCGTGCGGCGGCTGGAATCCATCGAAAACTTCGGCAGCATGGACGTGCTCTGCACCGATAAGACCGGCACCCTCACTGTGGGGGTGGTCAGCCTGGATGGCGCGATGGACGTGCCAGGGCAGCCGGCGGAGGACGTTTTCCGCTACGCCTACCTCAATGCCTGCTTCGAGACGGGCCTCTCCAATCCCCTGGACGAGGCCATTACAACGCACGCGCAGCCCGATGTGAGCGCCTACACCAAGGTAGATGAAGTCCCCTACGATTTCGTGCGCAAACGGCTGAGCATTGTCGTCAAGACGCCTCAAGGAGAGCGGTTGCAGATCACCAAAGGCGCGTTGGACAACATCCTGGAAGTATGCACCAGGGTGCAGGAAGGCGACGGCAGCGCGCCCCTCGATGCCGCTCAGCGCCAGCAGCTTCAACAGCGTTACACCGCCTGGAGCGAGCAGGGATATCGCGTCCTGGGCGTCGCGGTGCGGACGATGCCGGAGCAGGCGCGGTACACCCGCCATGACGAGCATGACATGACGTTTGTCGGCTTCCTGCTCTTCTTCGATCCGCCTAAGCCCGGCGTCCGCGAGACGATCACCGCGCTGGAGAAGCTGGGCGTGCAGCTCAAGATCATCACCGGCGACAACAAGCCCGTGGCCCTCCATGCCGCCGACGCGGTCGGAATGACCGTGACCGGCGTGCTTACCGGCGCAGAGATCGCGGATATGTCCGATGAGGCCCTCTGGCACGCCGCCGAGCACGCTAATCTCTTCGTCGAAGTAGACCCCAACGAGAAAGAGCGCCTCATCCTGGCGCAAAAGAAGCTGGGACACGTGGTAGGCTATATGGGCGACGGCATCAATGACGCGCCGGCGCTGCACGCCGCAGACGTGGGTATCTCGGTAGACACTGCAGTAGATGTGGCAAAAGAAGCCGCCGACTTTGTGCTGCTCGCCCATGACCTCTCCGTCCTGCAACAGGGCATCGTGTTAGGGCGAACGACGTTCGCCAACACGCTCAAATACGTGTTCACCACCATCAGCGCCAATTTTGGCAACATGTTCAGCATGGCCGGGGCCTCGTTGTTCCTGCCGTTCCTGCCGATGCTGCCGCTGCAAATCCTGCTCACGAACTTCCTCACCGACTTCCCTTCGATGAACATCGCCGGCGACAGCGTGGATCAAGCGCTGATTGACCGACCGCGCCGCTGGAACATCGCTTTCATCCGCGACTTCATGATCACCTTTGGCCTCACCAGTTCGCTCTTCGATTACCTGACCTTCGGCCTGCTGCTCCTGGTCCTCAAAGCCAACGAGTCGCAGTTCCACACTGGCTGGTTTCTGGAGTCCATCTTGACCGAGCTGCTGATCGTCTTCATCGTGCGGACGCAACAACCGTTCTATAAAAGCAGGCCAGGACGGGCGCTGTGGATGACGACGTTAATCATCGCGGGGATCACTCTGTTCCTGCCCTATTCGCCGTTGAACACGTTGTTGGGTCTGGATCCCCTGCCGCTGCCGATTCTCCTGGCCCTGATCGGCATCACCTTGCTATACCTGGCAACGTCGGAGACGGTGAAACACTTTTTCTATCACCGGGAGCATCTCTGAGCCAGGAGCGACGCAGCCGGGCAGCAGAAAACAACTCTGACCACAAAGAACGCCGATGTCTGAATCCAAAACTGCCACTTCACTGCCCATTCCCAGAATGGCGCGACATGCAGCGCGCCAGATCCCTCTCCTCATCCTGTCAGGATTAGCCGTACATTTGCTCTTGCCGCAATTGACCACGCTGCAACATTCACTCAAGGTCATCGAAAACATGGCCTGGTGGGCGGTAGCGCTGGCAGTGGGCGCACAGATCTTGAGCTACGTGGGCAGTGGCTATCTGGTTAGCAGCCTGGCAAGCATTTCATCGCCGCGCCTGCCGATCGGGCGCGGCATGATCATCACCCTGGCCTCCTCCAGCGTGGGATTGATCGCCGGCGGCGCGGTCGGTAACGCCGCGGCCATCTATCGCTGGACGCGCAGCCATGGGATTGGCAAAGAAGACGCACTTCTGGCAAGCTGGCTGCCCTCCCTGTTCAACAACGCTCTGCTGACGCTGATTGCCCTCATAGGCGTTGTCCATCTGCTGACCGTCCATGAGCTATCTACCCTTGAGGCGTTGGGGTTTGGCCTGACGTTAGCGCTGATTGTCGGCGCCGTGGGCCTCATCCTGTGGGGCGTCAACCAGCGGGAGGCCTTCACGGCGCTGCTGACGCAGCTGGCCCGGCGTTGGGCCGCTTTGTGGAAGCGCGCCTATGATCCTGCAACGACTGCGAGCACGACGGCGCGGCTCTTCCGCGCCTGGGAGATGCTGCGCGCTGGCAGTTGGCGGCAACCGACGTTGGGCGCGGCGCTCAACATCGGCTTCGACATGGCGACGCTCTTCCTGCTCTTCATCGCGGCCGGCCATCCCATCAGCCTCGGCGTGCTGTTGACCGGCTACGGCTTGCCGCTGCTTTTGGGGAAAATGACCTTTTTGCCCGGCGGCGTCGGCATCGTCGAGGGCACGATGGCCGCTTTGTACAACGGCCTGGACGTGCCGAATGCCGTCAGCGTGCTGGTCATTTTGGCCTATCGCATCATCTCGTTTTGGGTTCCCACAATATTGGGATTCCCGCTCGTGGTTTACTTACAACACACCACCCAACCGGCAGAAGAAACCCCCTGAACGTGGCCCCATGGAGACCATCTACACCCCCAAACACGCCCTGCACGCGACGGAGCACATCACCCTCGATGGGCAGCCTTTCATCATCGAGGAATTGCCGGCGCGGGCGGAGATCCTCCTGGAGGCCGTGCACACGGCCGCGCTCGGCCCCGTCCTGCCGCCAGAAGATCACGGGCTGGATCCCCTTCTGGCGGTGCACGCTGCGGACTTCATCCGCTACCTGCAGACTGCCTACGAGGCGAACGCGGCCTGGCTGGGACACGAGGAAGCGGTCATTCCGGGGACCTTCGCCCTCGGACGCCGCGAGGGGACGCCGCCGCCGGGCATCGCCGGACAGCGAGGCTATTACGCCTTCGGCACCGGCAGCCCAATTCTCGCGGGGACCTGGGAAGCGGCGTACGGGTCCGCCCAATGCGCGTTGACCGCTGCGGACAGGGTGCTCGCCGGGGCGCATAGCGTGTATGCCCTGTGCCGCCCACCAGGACATCACGCCGCCCGCGACCTCTGCGGCGGCTTCTGCTACCTGAACAACGCCGCTATCGCCGCGCGCTATCTGACCCAACACACGCGCGGTCGCGTCGCCATTCTCGACGTGGATTTCCATCACGGCAACGGCACGCAGGCGATCTTCTACGAGGATCCGCAGGTCTTCTACGCCTCCCTGCACGCCGATCCCCGCTACGACTATCCCTTCTACTGGGGCTTTGCCGACGAACGCGGCGCCGGCGCGGGGCTGGGAACCAACCTGAATCTCCCCCTCCCCAAGGGCACAGAGGACCCG
>JAAZNO010000040.1 GCA_012798275.1 Chloroflexota bacterium | reverse complement strand
TTGAAACGTTAAGGATGGTGGAGCTTGTAAAACTACCCGATCGTGCGCCTTCTTCTCGTCCTTAAGTTGTCCAACGGTATTTTTGTCCCTATTCAATTTGTTCAGGACTGAGAAGGAGAGCACAGGATGTCATTGCAGCTGTATGTCTTGCGGATAGTAGCCAGCGTCGTAGTCGGCACCTCGGTTTTAACGTTGATTGGCCCCCTGGTAGGTGAGGTAGTAGCCACCCTCCCGCCCCTGTTCCTCGCGAAAGCCCGTTACGCACCAGACTCACTGGCCCTCCCTTACGAAGAGGTCGCTTTTCCCACCGCGGAGGGCCTGATCTTGCGCGGGTGGTTTTTCCCCACCGAACAACCGAACGCCCCGGCGGTGCTGTACGCCCCCTCTACGGCCCACGACCAACGCTCCGGCCTTTCGCTGGTCACGGCCCTTCACCACGCCGGTTATCAAGTGTTGCTGTTCAGCTATCGCGGCCAGGCTCGCAGTGAAGGGAACTATTTCGGCTTCACCTATGGCTTTGCCGAGAGCGAGGACGTAGACGCTGCGGTGCGCTTCCTCTACGAGACCAGGGGCATTCACCGCATCGGGGCGATTGGCCACTCCGTTGGCGCCGTGTCCATCATCCTGAGCGCGGCACGCAATCCCCGGCTGGGAGCCGTCGTCGCCGCGTCGCCCTTCAATTGTGTGGACGAAGTGTGGCAGACCAGCCGCCCGTCATGGCTCCCCGGCTTCGTGTTCGATTTCATCCTCCGCCTCTCAGAGTTGCGCAAGGGATTTAGCCGCTCTGCGGTCTGCCCGCTGAAGGTTGTGAGCGAGATTGCCCCTCGCCCCGTGTTGATCATTCAAGGCACCCGCGATCAGCACATCACAGAGCAGCAAATGGAATCTCTGTTCGCCGCTGCAGCAGAACCCAAGACCTTGTGGCTGATAGAAGGAGCCACCCATGCCGACGTCCGCTCTCCGATGTTAGACGTCTTAATGTCGGACGTGATTGCCTTCCTGGATGATGCACTGCGCGAGGAACTCCCCGCTCCGAAATGGGCTGCCGCTGCGGAGGCCGGCGAGATAGCAAGCGATAGCGCGATCGAGGCGCCGGGGATACCGGAGCGCGCCTTGGCCTTCGGCGCGGGGCAGCCGTGGCAGTCAAGGGTGCGCCTCCGCCCGCTCGTGCAGAGATAAACACAGATTTCTCCCGCTTGTACCGCCACCATGGCGAGAGGCTCCTGCAAGAATAGAGAGTCGTGAGTCGAGAGCCGTCACAACCTCTGCTCATGGCTCTCACGTTTTTATTTCCTGTGGGGTGCCGCAGGAACATCTCAACTCCTCAAAGGATAAAAACGACCATTCCCAAAGCAATCTGCGCCGCCGTGAAACATATCCGCGTGAAAACGCGTCTTGCACAAACTGCAAAAAGTGGTAAATTGTATCGGAATACACACTCTGGCGGCGATACACCATGGATCATCCAACCTGGACGCGACGGGAGTTCTTACAGCTGGGGCTGGGCGCGCTGACAGCGCTGCTCACGCCGCCCTTTCTGCCGGATGACGCCAACCTGCTGACGCACTGGCTGAGTAAGAAAGCGGCCATGCTGCCCGGCGCCGAGCCGCCGCCCGCTACACTAGGCCGCATCATCAGCTGGTATCAACAGGCCGTGCGGCAGGAACCCTCGCCCAACGCTCCGCTGGTCACCTGGAAGAGCCATGACACCGTCATCCCGCTCTACAGCGCCGTTGCCGGCGACCCGCCCTGGCCTACCAACCCCATCTGGTATCAGACCGAGGAAGGCTACATTCACAGCGGTTTCGTCCAGCCCGTGGAAAACAACCGCCAGACAGAGGTGCTCACCGACATCGCCCCGCCCGGTTTTTGGGCCGAAGTGTGCGTCCCCTACGCCGAGGCCCGGCAGCAGCCCGGCGGCCCTTATGTGCTCCGCCGGCTTTACTACCAGACCGTGTACCGCGTCATCGCGGCGACGCGCGACGCCGCCGGCGAATGGTGGTATCGCCTTCAGGAAGGCATCACCTGGTCCCCGGGGCCGTATGTCCCCTTCTGGTCAGTAC
>JAAZNO010000349.1 GCA_012798275.1 Chloroflexota bacterium | reverse complement strand
TCGGCGGACTCATCGTCCAGTACCTCGGCGCGGCGACCAGCGCCCTGGGATTCACGACGCTCATCTTCGCCATTCTGGAGCGGACGCTTTCCGAGGAAGATCTCACCGATCTCCAGGACGAGGAAAAATGGGATCCCCGCAAGCTGCCGCCGGTTGAGGATTCCAATCGCATCCAACCGGTGAGCATGGTCGCGGGCATCTGCTTCACCGTCCTGGCACTGTTGCTCTTCAACCTGTTTGCAGATCGGTTGGGCATCATCTACACCCAAACAGAGGGAGGATGGAAGGTCATCCCCGTGCTCAGCCCGGCAGCCATCAAAACCTTCCTGCCGCTGTGGAACCTCAGCTGGGTGCTGACGCTGGCGCTAGACGTGGCGGTCTTGCAACAACGGCGATGGAACACGACCACACGCTCGTTGGAGCTGGGGCTGAAAGGATTCACCCTCTACATCCTGGTGCGGATGTTTTCCGGCCCGGTGCTATGGAAGCCGTTCGAGATGGAAGTGATCGAGCAGGTCCTGACGCAGGTGTATCGCTGGGCGCTGATCTTCGGCATCATCGGCACCGTCGTGGAGATCGCCCAATCCGGCTACCGGCTGATCCGCCAGCGCTGAGCTGCCGAGAGGAGTGAGCAGTGCCGTCGGCTCACTCCTCTCTTCACATCTGTCCAACGGGAAGGGCTTTAGCGGCGCGTCCTCAGATAATGGGCATAGCGCTCACACGAACGCTCGATTTCCGCCTCCGCGACGGCGCGCCCTTCCCAACCCCGCGCCGTCGCCTTCACCCCCTGCAGGTCTTTGTAGACGGTGAAGAAATGCGCGACTTCTTCCAGAAAATGCGGCGGGATGTCCTTCAGCTCGCGGTAGACGTCAAAAAGGGGATCGGTCGCGGGAACCGCCAGGATCTTGTCATCGTGCAGCTCGCCATCCAACATGCGGAAAATGCCCACCGGGCGGGCCTCGATGATCGCGCCGGAGGCCGTCGGCTCATTCGTCATCACCAACACGTCGGCGGGATCGCCGTCTTCGTACACGGTGCGCGGGATGAAACCGTAGTCTCCAGGATAATGCAGCGAGGAGAACAGCACCCGATCTAGCTTGACGAACCCGCCTTCCAGGTCATAGACGAACTTGTTGCGCGAGCCCTTGGGGATCTCCACGACGACATAGACGACATCCAATCCTGCCCCGGGGCCGGGCGTTAATTCATGCCAGAGATTTGCCATAGCCCATACCTCCACTCATGGCTCACAGATGGTCTCACTGATGCATCCAGCAGCGCTCTTCGCGGTGAATGCCGAGGCCCTTTCCCTCGCGCGCCTCAGAACAGCGTTCCCTGCTCGGTGCGAGTGTAGGGAAGACCCAGGTGCTCATAGGCCAGGCGCGTCGCCGTCCGACCGCGAGGCGTGCGATCGAGGAACCCCAGCTGCAAGAGATAGGGTTCCACCACGTCCATGATGGTGTCGGCTGCTTCGCCGATGGAAGCGGCGATGGTTTCCAGGCCCACGGGGCCGCCATCGAATTTCGCGATGATGGCGAGCAGCACGCGGCGGTCGAGGTCATCGAGGCCCATGGCGTCAATCTCCAGGAGCGCCAGCGCCTCGGCAGCCAGCCCGGCGGTGATGACGCCATCGCCGCGCACCTGCGCGTAATCGCGCACCCGCCGCAACAGGCGCAGCGCCACGCGCGGCGTCCCCCGTCCGCGGCGGGCGATCTCATCGCGTCCTTCCGGCGCCATCTGCACCTTCAGCGCGCGCGCGGCCCGTTCTACAATCTCGGCCAGCGCCGCCTGCTCGTAGAAATCAAGCCGGTAAACGGCGCCGAAACGGGTGCGCAGCGGAGCCGAAAGCAGCGCCAGCCGTGTCGTCGCGCCGATGATGGTGAAGTGCGGCAGGCTCAGGCGCACCGTCCGCGCGCCGGGCCCCTGCCCAATGACGAGGTCCAACGCGAAATCCTCCATGGCCGGATAGAGGATCTCCTCCACCACCTTGCCCAGGCGATGAATTTCATCAATGAAGAGCACTTCTTTTTCGCGCAGGTTGCTCAGAATGGCGGCGAGATCGCCGGGGCGCTCGATGGCCGGCCCGGCGGTGATGCGAATGGGCGCGCCCATCTCGTTGGCGCAGATGTGCGCCAGGGTCGTCTTCCCCAGGCCGGGGGGACCGTAGAAGAGCGTGTGCTCGAGCGCTTCGTTGCGTCCCTGCGCCGCCGCGATAAGGATGCGGAGATTCTCGCGCACGCGCTCCTGTCCGATGAGATCATCCAGGTGTTGCGGACGCAACGCCCGATCCAGGGCCGCCTCTTCCGGTTCAGCTTCGGGTGATAGATTGCGATTATGACTCATCGTGTTCTTCAGTATTTGCGCACAGGTTCAGCGCCGCAGACATGCCCGCCTTCCATCCGGTTCGAGAGGACCGGGACTGCCTGAAATCGAAATCAAGCCCCACACCATTCGCGGCGCAGGATGCCGTAGAGCACCATGTCGCCGACTTCCCCATCGCGGAACAGGAATTCGCGGAAAACGCCCTCGCGCCGGAAACCCAGGCGCTCGCAGTCTGTCGGAGCAAGAAATGCCATCCCTAAATTGGCGGATTTTTGCGGCAGAAGTGGGGCGCAAGGCCCGAACCAAAGGTTAAGATCGTGCTTGAGTGGGACAGCACTCCGCAAAACGTGTTCTCCCCGACAGACTGCTCGTAGAGCGCGATGGCCGGCGCATTGTCGGCAAAGACGGTGAGCTGTACGCGGCGCAAATTGAGCTCGCGGAAGGCAAAATCCAGCCCCAGCGTCATCGCGGCATAGCCGTAGCCCTGCCCGCGATACCCCGGCTCGCCAATGTCCAGGCTGATCCAACCGGTGCCATGATTCCAGAAAATGCCGTCCACTTCCAGGTAGCCGATGAGCGCGTCGTTTTCCAGAAGCCGCACCGCAAACGGGAACGCCGTCGGCGCTTGTTGTTGCTCCTCGATGTACTTGATCACCTCGGCGACGGTTTTGGGCATCGCCGGGGAGGCGTCATACCGGCGCATGAAGTCCGCGTCCTCATACCAGCGGGCGATGAGCGGATAATCTGCCGGGGTCACTGCCGCCAGCCGTACCCGCTCATCGCGCAGGAGGGGGACACAGCTCATGCCGCCGCCTTGGCCGGGGGTCGAGACAAGGCCCACTCCGGCGGGCGCTGCGGCAGGACATAGAGGAAATAGGTGCAGGGCAACGCCACGAGGGGTAGCACGACGCAGCCAATCCCCAGCAAGACGCGCGCCGTATCGTTGCCGGCCCGGTTCAGGATGATGTGGCTCAGGTAGAAGAGTTGCAGCGCCAGCCGGAACCACGAGCCGCCGACGGCGATGAGCATGAAGATCATGAAGATGAAGAAGAAAAGCGGCCCTGGAGTGTCGCCCCGTCCCCCCGTCAGCGGCGCGAGCGCCATCAACATCAGCCACGTGACAAACATCGCCAGCGGGTAGATCACCACCCATAGGGTCGCGATTCCCACCAGGATCTTGAGCGGTTGCGAGAGTTTCATAACGGCTCCTTTCTAAAGATGATAATCGCCCGCAGCTTCGGGCTGATAGAGAATCTCCAGCACCCGCAGGTGACTGATGCCCGCGGGCACTTCCCATTCAAAGGTATCGCCCACGCGATACCCCAACATCGCCATCCCGATAGGCGCGAGCACCGAAACCTTGTCCTGTGCAGGATCAGCCTCCTCCGGGAAAACCAGCGTGACCGTCATCTCCTCCTCGAATTCCAAATCATACAAACGAGCTTTCGAGTTCATGGTGATGACATCCGGCGGGACCTCGGTGGGCGCGACGATCTGTGCGCGAGCCAGCTCCCCTTCCAGGCGGCGTAAGGCGTCGCGGTTGGCATAACCGGTGCGGTGCAATTCGTCAATCAGTTCAGATAGACGGTGCTGGTCGAATTCAGTGATGTAAATAGCACGTTCGTTCATCGAAAAACTCCCAATTCAATCAATGTTGACGCAGAAACTGACCCAGGTCAGGGTTCTGCTGAATGGCAAAATTTCCATGCCCGAAGGCGTGCAGCAATCTCCGCGATTGAGGGCTGTGAAATTGGGGAGCAGAGCCGCGCGTGCAAATATACGCCTTCCAAGTCGTTTGTTGTCGAAGCGGTTGAGCATGATTAGCGTTGAAATGCGGCGCAAGCGATTGCAGCGTGTTGATGACTTGCTCGATGGCATGCGTGATATCGCTTCCCTTCAGCTCTACAATGCAAATGGTAGTGGACGCGCTTCCCTCAGGCGTGTAGAAAACCAATAGATCGCTCAAGGCGCCGCAGATGTGCAGTTCGGCACGCAAGGCACAGGGACGATTTGTCTGATCGTCAATGGCAAACCATTTCCAAGTCTCACCCTGGCGCGGGGTAACGCGCACGACAATACCTCTTTCTCTGTAAGCATTTCCTGGGTGCCGACAGCGTTCGCGCATGGTTGAACAAGGCATCGTTACTCAACCGCTCCCACAACATCAAGGACATCAAAATAAATTTGAGAAATACGGTCAGAAACCCGCCCAAAAGTGCCCCAGTCAATATCGCCCTGTTCATCCAGAATGCTGTGCGCGGTCCCCTTCTCAAAAAGGTAAACCGCAACTTGTGCCTGTGAGAGTAAGGCCGCCTCACGTTTCAGGAAGAAATGCTCAGCGGCTTCAGCAGGTCTTGGATGGCGTGCACCGGCTATCAGGTTGGCCAGGTGATCCACCACATACGGGCTATGGGTAGTGGCCATCACATTGATCCCGGCATTGACCATCATGCCGAGGAATTCCACTAACCGTACCTGGGCTTCCGGATGAAGATTCATTTCGGGTTCATCAATCACCACTAAATCGCCTTCAGTGGCCAAATACCGCAGATAAAATACCAGCGGCGCCAATTCTTTGACCGCTGAAGAGGCTGCATTGATACCCAATGCCCCGCCAGGAATCGAGAAATGGATGCGTCGTTCGATACTTGGCTCCGGAGTGGAAAAGTCAACCTTTCCCCCCAATAAGTCATGTTCCAAAATTTCGGCAAGCCGCAGGTATTCGTTGATCTCAGGCTCTTGGCGCGCCTGCTGTTCCCGTTGAACGCGCGTGCCAGTCAAAAGAGCGGTTGTCATCCACCCCTGGTAAATAGTAATAGGAAAATTCACCATGGTGCGTTTTAGATTCTCTGTCAAATCCGCATAAGATTGCATAGTCGAGCCATACCCAGGCAAGCCCCGCAATAATTGTCCAACTTGTTCTAACTGGGGGAAAAAACCACTACGTTCTGTGGGAAACGGCCAAACGAAGGCATATAAACAACGGTGTAACGCGGCAAAGATATTTCGGGCCACAAATTCACGGATGATGGTAGGATGTAGATTCGAGGCTTCGCCTTCGGTGTAAAAGTACAACGTTGTATTGCCAGTTTCTTTTAGCGCGCGCAAAACACCGCCGACCTGGTCTTTGACTTTCAGCTCAGCTAATTTGTCCCATTTTTCTGAAGTATAATCTACTGTGACTTGTAGCTGTGTTTGTTTGAAATTGGTAACTGGCGCGCCAATCACGGTTGGGAGCCAATCTTGAGCAAGTCTGGCAATGCCGTCAAAGTACATCTCCCCATAGCGTTCCGCAAACGTCAATAAATCAACCTGAGAATTTCCTTTTCTTGATAATTCTTCAATAATAGTTTCTATAACAGGATAATTCTCTGAAGTTTTTTGTTCTTTGAACGCATTTAAGTATTCTAACCAGCCATAACCGAATAGCCCCAGAAGGTTAGCAATGGCATTTGCGGTCCAGGTTTTTCCCGCATTGCTAGGGCCAACAAAAATCGTCAGTGGGCGCAGTGCTATCTCGGCGTTTTCAACCGGGCCTAAATTTCTAATACTTATTTTCATGATTTTTACTTTCTCTACTTCCGCGACTTACGCCCCTTAGGTTCCCCCGTCACGAGCCGCTGCCATTCGTACAATTTGGTCAGCGCCTCGAGTGGGGTGAGGCTGTTCACATCCAGCGTGCGCAGCGCCTCGATCACGGGATGTTCTTTGGCGATGAGCACCGGCTGGAACGGTTCCGGTTCCGCCGCGCCGGGCCGAAATTCGCCGCTCTCCAGCTGCACCAGCAACGCCTCGGCGCGATGGACGACCGGCGCGGGCACGCCCGCCAACCGCGCGACGTGAATGCCGTAAGAGCGATCCGCCCCTCCCGGCGCCACCCGGTGCAGAAAAACCACGTCCTTCCCCTCTTCGACCACCGCCAGGTTGAAGTTACGGACGTGCGGGAGATGCTCTTCCATCTCGATGAGCTCGTGGTAGTGCGTGGCGAACAGGGTGCGCGCCCGGCGCTCCGGGTGATTGTGAAGATATTCTACCACAGCCCACGCAATTGCCATCCCGTCATAGGTGCTCGTGCCGCGCCCGATCTCGTCCAGAACCAGCAGGCTTTGTGGCGTGGCGTGATTGAGAATCGCGGCCGTTTCCACCATCTCCACCATGAATGTGGATTGTCCCGCCGCCAGCTCGTCGGAGGCACCGATGCGCGTGAAGATGCGATCCGCTATGCCGATCTGCGCCGCGTCCGCCGGCACAAAACTGCCGATTTGCGCCATCAACACGATGAGTGCGCTTTGACGAAGGAACACTGATTTCCCGGCCATGTTAGGGCCGGTGATGATGTGGATCCGACTGTCCTCATCCATCCGCAAGTCGTTGGGGACAAAGGGCGTCTTGAGCGTGCGTTCCACCACGGGATGCCGCCCGGCGCGGATATCGAGCACTGGCGCGGACGTGAGGGTGGGACGGACGTAGTGATAACGCGCGGCGACTTCCGCCAGCGCCGCCGCCACATCGAGCCGGGCCAGCGCCGCGGCGAGTGCCAGCAGCTCCCCCGCGTGAGCGGCCACCTGCGCACAGAGCTCGCGGAACAGCCGCGCCTCCAGCTCGTTGATGCGCTCCTCGGCATTGAGCACCAGGCTTTCGTATTCTTTGAGCTCCGGCGTGATGTAGCGCTCCGCGTTGACCAACGTCTGTTTGCGGATGTAATCCGCCGGCACGGCCCCGGCATTGGCGTGCGTGACCTCGATGTAGTAGCCAAAGACCTTATTGTAGCCCACCTTCAGGGTCTTGATGCCCGTGCGCGCGCGTTCCTTGCCCTCCAGGGCAGCGATCCACTCACGGGCGTCCCGGCTCGCCAGGATGATGCCATCGAGTTCGGCGGAAAAGCCGGGGCGGATGAGGCCGCCGCCATTCGCCTGCGGCGGGGGGTCGTCTACCAGCGCCGCCGCGATGAGCGCGGCCACCTCAGGCAAGGGCGCCAGGCCTTCGGTCAGCGCCGCAAAGCCCGGGGGCGCAGTCCGCGCCTCTGCCACGAGGGCGCACAGCTCAGGCACCGTCTCCAGCGCGGCGCGGATGCCGACGAGGTCACGAGGAGGCGCTTTCCCCGCCGTGACGCGATTGACCATCCGCTCCAGGTCGGGGACTGGTTTGAGGAGACGGCGCACGGAGGCCCGCAACAAGCCCTCCTCCACCAGCCCCTGCACCTGATCCAGGCGCGTCTCCAGGGCGGTGATGTCGAGCAACGGACGTTGCAGCCGGTGCAGCAGCAGCCGGCCGCCCATCGCCGTCAACGTCATATCGAGCACCCCCAGCAACGAACCGTGCTTCTCGCCGCGCAAGGTCTCCGTGAGTTCCAGATTGCGCCACGTCGCCGGATCCATCGCCATGAAGTGCCCGGTCGAATACGTCATCAGCCCCACGATCTGCGGCAGCATCCCCTGCTGCGTCTCCTGCAGATACGCCAGGATCGCGCCGGCAGCCCGCACCGCCAGCGGCTTGCCCTCGCAGCCGAAGCCCTCCAGCGTGCGCACCCCGAAATGTTCCAGGAGCGTTTGCCGCGCGGTCGTCTCCTCGAAGCGGTAAGCGGCCCACGGCGTGAAATGCGCCGGCAACGACCCGGCGAGCGCCTCTTCGGGGGATGTTTCTGGCTGATCGGGAGCGCGCTCCTTCCACGAGCCGACCTTGGGGAAAAGCACCTCACGCGGCTGAAGGCGCGCCAATTCCTGCCGCGCCGCCGCGAGGATGTCGCCATCCTCGCGGAGCTGGGTCGCGCCGAACTCGCCGGTGGAAATCTCCGCGTAGGCGATGCCCGCGCGTTCGCCCTCGATCACCACAGCGGCGAGGTAATTCGGACGTTTCTCGTCGAGCAGTGCCGGCTCGATGAGCGTGCCGGGCGTGACAACGCGCTCGATGCGGCGCTCCATCGGCCCACGACCGTCAGGCTCGCCTACCTGCTCGGCAAGCGCCACACGATAGCCTTTCTCGATGAGGCGGGCGACGTAGTTTTCTACCGCATGATAGGGCACCCCCGCCATCGGAATGCGCACGCCCTTCGCCACCGGGCGCGAGGTGAGGACAATATCCAGCTCCCCGGCCACCAGTTCGGCGTCGGCGTCGAAGGTCTCATAGAAATCGCCCAGCCGGAAGAACAGGATAGTGTCCGGATAGCGGGCTTTCAATTCCAAATATTGCTTGCGGATGGGGGTCGTGTCTTCACTCATACGCGCATTATACCCGTGGGATAAAAATCGGGCAAGAATCACCGGCGGGCAAAATCGCTCTGGCGGAGCGCAGTCGCCCATGACGTCTCGACGCGGGATAACCAACAGTCCCCCTGAAGCGCTCCAGGGGGACTGTCTTGAGGATCAAGGGGACGGCTATTCGGGCAGGTGCAATTCCTGACCCACGCGGATGAGGTTGGGGTCCTTGATCTGATCGCGATTGAGTTCAAAGATCTCCGGCCAGCGGGCAGCATTGCCCAACTGTTCCTTGGCGATCTTGCTCAGGCTGTCGCCGGGCTTGACCACATAAGTCCGCTTTTTAGCCTCCGCGGCAGCCTGGACCGCTGCAGCGCGTTCCTCCGCAATCCGGGCTGCTTCCTCAGCCAGCTGCTTCTCCAACTCCTGTTTGCGCGCCGCCGCTTCCGCCTCGAACTTCGCATGGGAAGCCGCCACCCGCGCCTGAGCCTCAGCGGCCTTAACGGCCTCTTCGGCCTCTTTAGCCTTGCGCTCCGCTTCAGCCGCCCGCGCCTCAGCGAGTTGACGCAGGGCCGCTTCACGCGCCGCTTCAGCCTTGGCTTCTTCTGCGGCCTTGGCAGCTTCTGCAGCGGCCTCTTTCTCATCGCGCGTGGTCAGCGCGTCAACGGCCCTGTCAAACAACCCGGGCTTCTTTTTTTTCTCCTCTTCAGCCATTTCCATTCCTCCTCTACTAAAATGTTTGATCGTATGAAGTATGAACTGGAACTACTTGCGACCCAGAAAAGCCTGCAACATACTCTGCGCGATCAGGCTACCCGCTGCGGCGCGCGGCGTCGCAGGTTTCTGAGTCTGCCCACCCAACAAGGCTTTGATCAAAGCCTGCTGCATGGCCTGTGAAGAGTCAGCGCCTGTCTGCCGGGCCTGGAAGTAAGCGATGCCGGCAGGGAGCAACCGCTCCAGTACATCCCCCAGGTCAAGGGTGTCGTCCTGAGCGGGAGCCGTTGGCTGCGCCGGCGGGGGAGGCGCCGTCTGTGAGGGCGACACGCCTATCAGCCCCTTCAACAGATCCATCAAGCTCCCGCCTGACGTAGGTTGCGGCTCAGGAGCTGGCTCCGGCTGCGCCTGCCGGGCGCCGGCCATGCCCAACACCATATCGAGCACGCTTTCCGTCGGCTGCCCTTCCTGCGGATTGCCGGTTGCCGGCACAGCTCCCAGAAGCGATTCGATCAACGTCATCACGTCGCCCTGTTCCAGCGACGTATGTCCACCCAGCTTTTGGGCGGCCTGAGCTAAACCCTGGCTGTAATAAGGGCTGGTTCCACCTCGCCCCTGCACCTGCAACGTCTCAGCGGCGCGCTGCAGCGCCTCAGCAGGCGGTTTGTCTCCCTGCGAGGACAGCGCCCCGGTAATGATTTGCAGGTTCTGTACCATATTGTCGCCGTGATTGCCATTGAAACCATCCAGCGCATTGATTTCTTCTCGCTGCGCCGCCACACTGCGAAGTGCGGCTCCAAAAAGGTCGGCAAGAGTTGGGGAAGTTTGTGATTTAACCGTCTCTGACATAGCGCCTCCATCACTCATCGCTCTGAAAGAAGAACAGTGGCGTGCCACACGTCACCCTGGCGAACTTTGACTGCAGGAGTAACAACGTTACCTTCATCTTAGCAGAGTTCATAATAATGTCAATACCCCGGAAATCAATTCAAAATGCATTATTTTAACATATAACAAAATATCCCATGGCCCCGACGTCTCAAGAAGCCCGCCCGGCGCCGGGGCGACTTTCTCCGGGATGTTTCTGCGACCACAGCCGATACACCCAGCAATAGCCTTTGTAGAGAATATCAGGAGCAAAACAGAACGTCAGCCCTCCCACAAGCGCCGCCGGGACGCCGCCGATGAGTAAGCCTCGCGTTTCGGGGAGTTGGAGCCAGGCCGTCACTGCCACCATCAGCCACAGGAAAAGCGCCAGCGAGAATGGCACGATGGCAGCAAAAACGCTGAGCCTGGTGAATAACGGCATGAGCCGGCTTTCCAGAGCCTTGGGATTCCGCAAACCGCGCACCAGCAGCCAGATGCGTCCGGAAATCTGGGCGTCGCGTAAATCCGTGCCACCGACCGTCGTGCGATCCCAGATAGCGCCTTCCAGGTGCGCCCCTTTCAAAACCGTGTGCTGGAATTTCGCCCTCAGGAGAATGGCGCCCTCCAAATCGGCGCCGGTCAAATCGGCATAGGCGAGATCCGCCCCGCTAAGATCGGCGCGCAGGAAGGTGGCCCCGCGCAAATCCGCGCCAACAAGGTTCGCCCCGGTCAGGGTAGCATGATCCAAGACAGCGCCGGGCAGCTGCGCCCGTTGCAGCATAGCCGCGCTCAGGTCAGCATGTTCAAGGTTGGCGTGCGCCAGCGCCGCGCTGGTGAGATTCGCCTCACAGAACATCGCGCCGGCAGCCTGGGCCGTCTCTAAATCCGCGTGGACGAGACTGGCTTTGGTGAAATCGGCCTGGTGCAGATTCAGGTTGCGCAATCTGGCATTATCAAGGCGCGCGTGGCAGAATCTGGCCCCCGCGAGTTCACACTTCTCGAAAGCCGCCTCTCGCAAATCCGCATACGCAAAATCGCGGAGGGTGAAATCTTCCCCTTTAAATGTCTGGCCAAAGAACTGCTTATCTGTCGCGCCTGCCATCTTCCCCTCCTTATCATGCCGCGCCTGAAACGCCGCTCACATCTTAGTACAGCAAGACATCGCGGATATATCAACGCGGATTGAATGTTGACCTCACCACCGCAACGGACAATGCTCCGACTCAAGCGTAGACTTGAGGGTTGACGCAATGCGGCAGGCGTTCGCCGCGCAGGCCCGCCAGCAGGTTTTCGGCAGCGAGGACGGCCATCCGCGTGCGCGCAGTGACACTGGCGCTGGCGATGTGCGGCGTGATGAGGCAATTGGGCAGTCCTACCAGCGGATGGGTCGGCGGCAGCGGCTCGGGATCGGTCACATCGAGCGCGGCGCCGGCGATCCAGCCCTCGCGCAACGCCTGGAGCAGCGCCTCCTGTTGCACCACCGCCCCACGCGCCGTGTTGATGAGGATCGCGGTAGGCCGCATCCTTCGCAGCTCGCGCGCCCCGATCAGACCGCGCGTCTCCGGCGTGAGCGGGCAGTGGAGGCTCACGAAATCCGCCTCAGCCAACAACGTCTCCAAGGGCACACACTCCGCGCCCAGCGCTGCCCCTTCCGCCTTGCAGCGCGGGTCGGTGAACAGGACCCGCATGGCAAACCCCTTGCCGCGCCGCGCCATCGCCTGCCCGATGCGGCCCAGTCCGATCACGCCGAGCGTCGCGCCCCAGACATCCTGACCCAGCAACGTCTGCGGTCCCCACGTGTGCCATTCGCCCTGCCGGACGTTGGCGCTGCCCTCCGGGAGGCGTCGCGCCGCCGCCATCAACAAGGCGAAGGCGAAATCAGCGGTCGCGTCGGTGAGGACGTCGGGGGTATTGCCCACGGGAATGCGCCGCGCCGTCGCCGCGGCGACGTCAATGTTGTCATAGCCCACGGCATATTGGCTGATGACGCGCAAGCGCGGGGCGGCGGCCAGAAGCGCCGCATCAATCGGATCCGAAAGCAGGGTAAGCAGCCCTTCCGCCTCGGCGACGGCCTCCAGCAACGTCTCGCGGGGCACCGGCAAAGGCGAGGGCCAGACCTGGACTTCGCCTTCGGCCCGGAGCAAGTCCAGGCCGGCAGCGGGAATTTGGCGGGTGACATAGATGCGAGGGCGGTTCATGGTCGGATTCCTCCTTTTGGGAAAATGCCCCTTGTCAAAATGCCTGTTTCAGTGTACACTTGTTGAGTATACGGTTGGTGGCGGATTTGACAAACCGACCGCATGAAAGAGCTTTTTTCCGGCAATCATTGCCGCCGCCAGGAATTGAATGCCGTTTTGAGCCGCGCCGGACTGCTACTGGAGTAGAAAGCGCAGTTCAAGACTCTCAGGGTGACACACCCTGACGCTGGAAAGCTGTAGCCGTTGACGAACCCCGGCCGGGGATAAATCAGGTTTTGCGCGAGGCCGGGTTCAAGCATTGACCAGCTACCTCAGACAGGCTCTTAGCCTTAAAGGGTTTATGCGACTGCTGCCAGATAAAGGGTAGGGCAGCGGCAAGAGGGTTAAGAGAAAGATGGTGTAGGCCGTTCCCGACACTTTGGGGAACGGTGGTTTGTGCTATACAACACGGCTACGGCCTTCTGGCTGTAGCCGTGTCTGTTTTGGAGAGTGCATGAGCGGAAGGATCACCGCCCTGGAACCGCAGAAGCATTCCAGTGAGCGGGTCAACGTGTATCTGGATGGGGAATTCGCGTTTGGGTTGGCTCTCAGCGCCGCAGTATCGCTGCACCTCGGGGAAACCCTCACTGACCCCGAGATTGCCGCGCTGAAGGCCACCGATGAAGTGGAACGCGCCCGCGAGAAAGCGTTAAATTATCTCTCATATCGCCCGCGCAGCGAGGCTGAAGTCCGACGCTATCTCGAGGAACGGGAATTCTCCCCCCAGACCGTGGATGAGGTCATCGAGCGTCTTTGCCAGGTGGGGTTGATAGATGACGATGCTTTCGCCAGATTCTGGGTCGAGAACCGCAGCCGGTTCCGTCCCCGAGGCGAACGCGCGTTGGCGCAGGAATTGCGACAGCACGGCATTGCTCCCGCGGTCATCACCAAAGCATTGGGCGATTATGATGCCGTCGCGGCAGCCGAGACGTATGCCCGCGAGCAAGCGCGGCGGTTAGCCGGCTTGCCCCCTGAACAATTCCGTCGCCGTCTGGCTGAACGCCTGGCACGTCGTGGCTTTGCGTATGACCTCATTGAAGACCTCCTCACGCGCTATGCCTCTCCCGATGCCATCAATCTAGAAATCGAGGAGTGAAATACATGGAATGGATCTACGCAGTCATCGCAGCACTGCTGGGATTGGCTATTGGCGGAGCGGTCGGCTACTTCTTCCGCCAACAGCAATATCAACAGCAAATGGGGAATCTGGAGGGCATGCGCAAGCGGCTCTTGGAGGAATCCGAGAAGCAAGCGCGCGAAATCGTGCTCGCCGCACGCGACGAGAGCTACCGCCTGCGAGAGGAGGCCGACAAGGAGCTCGAGACGCGCCGCACGCAGTTGCGACAGGAAGAAGAACGCCTGCAACGCCGGCGGGAACAGCTGGACCAGCGCCAGGAACAGATGGACCGCAAAGAGCAGGCGCTGAACAAACGGCAGAGCACCGTTGACAAGCGCTGGAACGAGTTGGAAAAACTGGAGACCCAACGTCGGGAAGAATTGGAGCGGGTCGCCAATCTTTCTACTGAAGAAGCGCGCAACATTCTGCTGGAGCAGGTAGCGCAGGAGACCCGGCAGGACATGGCGCGGGTGATCCGCGAAGAGGAGTTCTACGCTCAGGAAGAGGCCGAGCGGCGGGCGCGACAGATCATCACCACGGCAGTGCAGCGCATCGCCGGCGAGCAGGTGGCGGAACTGACCACCAAGACCATCGAAATCCCCTCCGACGAACTCAAAGGCCGCATCATCGGGCGCGGCGGACGCAACATCCGCGTCTTCGAGCAAAAAGCCGGCGTGGATGTGATTGTGGATGACAGCCCTGAGGTGATCACCATCTCGTCCTTCGACCCCATCCGGCGCGAGGTGGCGGCGCGAACGATGCACAAGCTCGTCGCCGATGGACGCATCCACCCGGCGCGCATCGAGCAATTGCTGGCGAAATCCCGCAAGGAAGTGGCGGACACGATCCGCGAACAGGGCGAGCGCGCCGTCTATGAGGCGGAAGTGCCGGGCCTGCATCCTGAAATCGTCAAACTGTTGGGACAGCTCTACTTCCGCACCAGCTACGGCCAGAATCAGCTGGCACATTCGATCGAGGTTGCCAAGCTCGCCAGCCTGTTGGCGGCAGAGCTCGGCGCTGACGAGAAAATCTCCCGCATGGGAGGGCTGCTGCACGACCTGGGAAAGGCCGTGGATTTTGAGGTCGAGGGCACCCACGCGGCCATCGGGGCCGAAATCGCCCGGCGGTACGGCGTGCCCGAGACGGTGGTCAACTGCATTGAGGGGCACCATCACGAAGTGGATCAGACGTCCCTGGAGGCGGTGATCGTCGAAGCGGCCGATGCCATCTCTGGCGCACGCCCCGGGGCGCGGCGCGAAAGCCTGGAGCACTACATCAAGCGCATCCGCACGCTGGAGGAAATCGCCCACTCCTTCAACGGCGTCGAGGAATCCTACGCGATCCAGGCCGGGCGCGAGGTGCGCATCATCGTCAAGCCCGGCGAGATTGATGACCTGGATGCCCTGCGGCTTTCCCGCGAGGTCGCCCGCAAGATCGAGGACACGCTGCAATATCCGGGGCAGATCAAGGTGACGGTGATCCGCGAGACGCGCTCGGTAGAATACGCCAAGTAAGCACGGGCTTCCCGAACGTCCATCCGGCGCAGCGACGCAGCTGCGCCGGATTTTTTAACCGTCGGCAGCGGGGGACTCCAGCCGCGGCAGACGGACCCGCACCGCGCTGCCCTCCTCCGGCCAGCTCTCGATGGTGATGACGCCATGCAGCCCTTCGACCAGGGCTTTGGCGATCGGCAGTCCCAACCCGAATCCCGCAGCCTCCGTAGCCGCGTCCCGGTAAAAGCGGTCGAAGACGTGCGGCAGCAGCTCCGGCGCGATGCCAGGCCCTCCATCGCGCACTTCGAGCAGCACAGACGTGGCTTCCACCGTGACGGTGACCGTGATGGGACCTTGCGAGTGCTTCGGCGACGGGATCGAGGAACAGCGCGTTGGGGTCGGCGCCAAGCCGTGACCCCGCGCAGAACGCGCACACTTGTCAGACTTCCAAGAGTGAGTATACTGAAAACACTGGCGTATGACAGTAACTCGCACACGAGGGAATAACATGAATCCACGGTTCTCAGTTGTAGCCCCAGTGTTTAATGAAGAAGCGCTGATCGAGGAATTCTACCAGCGCGTCCGCAATGTGATGGAAGGGATAGGCGAGCCGTGGGAGCTCGTGCTCGTCAACGATGGCAGCCGCGACCGCTCCCCGCAGCTGCTGGATCAACTTTACGCCCAAGACCCCGAACATGTCGTCGTCCTCCATTTCTCCCGCAATTTTGGGCACCAGCTGGCCATCACCGCCGGGTCGGATTACGCCCGCGGGGACGCCGTGACCGTCATTGATTCCGACCTGCAAGATCCGCCGGAGGTCATCCCCGAATTTATCGCCAAATGGCGCGAGGGATACGAGGTCGTCTACGGCGTGCGCGCTGAACGCGAGGGGGAGACGTGGTTCAAGCTCTTCACCGCCGACCTCTTCTACCGGCTCATCCAGGCGCTCACGGATGTCGTCATCCCCATGGAAGCGGGCGATTTCCGCCTGCTGGACCGCAAGGTGGTGGAAGTGATGCGGGAGATGCACGAGGGGCACCGCTTCGTGCGCGCGATGGTGTCGTGGGTCGGCTTCCGGCAGATCGGCGTGCCCTATCGCCGGTTAGCGCGCAAAGCGGGGGAGAGCAAGTATCCCTTCCGCAAGATGTTTCGGCTGGCGCTGGACGCCATCACGGGCTTCTCCTTCCTCCCCCTGAAGCTGGCCCTGTGGTGCGGCGCGCTGGCCACGGTCGCCGGGCTGATCATGGCGCTGGTATTACTCATCCTGCGGCTCAACGGCAGCATGCCCCTCGCCGGACAAGGACTCACCGCCAGCCTCGTCCTCTTCATGGGCGGCGTGCAGCTCCTGGTCATGGGCATCTTGGGCGAGTACCTCGGACGCATCTACGATGAAGTCCGGCGCCGTCCGCTATACATCATCCGCGAAATCAAACGCCAGGAATAAGTGCCGCAGCTGCTTTCCCTGGAAAGTCTGTTTTCAACAATGAGCTTTATCACAAGGAGCATCACATGGGCCTCTGGGAAGCATATTACACCGCCACCAGCGTCGAAGAAGCGGTGCGCCTGCTCGCCGAGTATGGGGAGCGCGCGCGCATCGTCGCCGGCGGCACCGATTTGCTCATCGAGATCGAGCATCAGACGCGCACGCCTGCCGTGCTCATTGACATCACCCGCATTGGCGGATTGGACGAGCTCCGCCTGCGGGATGACGGCCTCATCCATCTGGGACCGATGGTGACGCACGCGCAGGCAGCCGCCTCGCCACTGCTCCAGGAGCACGCCCTGCCGCTGGCCCAGGCCTGTTGGGGGGTCGGCGCGCCGGCGCTCCGCAACCGGGGCACCCTCGCCGGGAATCTGGTCACCGCCTCGCCGGCCAACGATACCATCACCGCGCTCCGTGCCCTCGACGCCCATGTCACCCTGCGAAGTGCGCACGGCGAACGGCAGGTCCCCCTCGCCGATTTCTACACCGGCGTGCGGCGTACCATCATGGAACCCGAAGAGCTGCTCGTAGGGATCAGCTTTAAGCCCCTCAAAGAGTCGTATCAAGGGATTTATCTCAAGCTGGGACTGCGGCGCGTCCTTGCCATTGCCGTCACGAATGTCGCCATCGTGCTCGGCCTCGAGGGAGAACGGGTGAGCGAAGCGCGCCTGGCGCTGGGGAGCGTCGCCCCCACCATCATCCGCGCGCCTGAAGCCGAAGCAGCACTGCGCGGACAGCCGCTGGATGAAGCGCACATCGCCCAGGCGGCGGAGCTGGCAGCGCAAGCCGCACGGCCCATTGATGACGTGCGCGGCTCCGCCTGGTTCCGCAAGGAAGAGGTGGCCGCGCTGGTCCGGCGGGGCCTGCAGGCCCTGGCGCGCCATGAACCGCGACTCGACCTGCCCCAACCCGAAACGATGCCGCTGTTGTGGGGCAAATCCCGCTGCCGTCCGCGACTGGCCGGCCCCACGATCGCCCATCACAGCGAGGGCGAGGAGCCCATCCAGTTCACCGTCAACGGTGAGAATGTCGCCGTGCGCGGCGCCAACGGCACCACCCTGCTGCATCTCCTGCGCGATGACCTGGGACTCACGGGCACCAAAGTCGGCTGCGAGGAGGGCGAATGCGGCGCCTGCACCGTCTGGATGGACGGCGTCGCCGTGCTGGCGTGTCTTACCCCCGCGCCGAGAGCGCACGGGACCAACATCGTCACCATCGAGGGGCTCTCCAAAGGCGAGTCCCGGCATCCCGTCCAGGAGGCTTTTGTGGAGGAAGACGCCGTCCAGTGCGGCTATTGCACGCCGGGCTTCGTGATGAGCGCCGCGAAGCTATTGGAAGAACGTCCGCATCCCAGCCGGGAGCAAATTGTCGCCGCCCTCAGTGGCAATCTCTGCCGCTGCACGGGCTACTACAAGATCATCACCGCCGTGGAAAACGCCAGCCGGCAACTAAGCGAGAAGCGAGCAGACGCCAGCGATGAAACGCACAGTGCCGACAGTTGACGCGGATCGCATCAACCTCTACCTGCGAACCTACTATTCCCTGCTCCGCACTACCGAGGAGGTGCAAATCCGCACGCTGGAAGAGACGCACACCTCGCTGCACTCCATCCTGCACCAGGGAGCCAGGGAGATGGCGGTGGATATGTCCGCCTTCATCTACAGCGGCCTGCGCCTCCCTCAATGCATTCGGGACACCCGGTTGATCGTGTTGGGACAGACCGAGGAGGTTTTTCGGCGCCGCGGCTTCGCCGACTTCAGCTCCTGGACGCCGGTGTCGGCGCCGGGGCGCCGGCGCCGGATGCTCTACGACGGCAAAGAGACCCTCGCCGCCTTCATCGCCAGCATCTCCGACGTGGATGACCTCATTCCCATCCTCGTCGCCTTTCAGATCGAATGGAATAAGATTCACCTGCTGATCACGCAGGCGGGATTGCAGGGGCGTGTGGCCGCCTGGGCGGAAACAAGAGCCGCCGACACCACATTGAACGAAGAGCTGCAGAAGGCGCTGGGCATCACCGCCGAAGAGTGGGAACGGCTCACGCGCGTCTGGGGCGCCGACCTGCCAGGATTCCTGGCGGACATCGCCGCACGCCGCAAACGGATGGCCGTGCGGCTTCTCGCCGGTTCGTATGTGGATTACCGACGCGCGACGCAGCGATGGTGGTGGCACGTGAGCGACAACGCTCCCATTGACCTGCAAGACCGGGACGTCTACTTCGTCTCCAGCAACACGCACAGCCTGACCAACATGCTCACCGGTTTCGCCCAACGGCACGAGCAGCTGCTCATGGATTACATCGCCCATTGCGGCGACGTCGAGCTGCAGACAGAGGCGCACCACATCCAGCAGGGGGTCGTCCGCAGCAATTGGGCGAATTTCCTCTACTACGTGCTCAAGAAGTACCTGGCGACCCCAGAGGGCGCGGCCTTGTCGCAGGAACGCAAAGAATATGAAGCGGCTCACGGCGTCACCCGCATCCCCAGCAGCCAGACCTTCGACCTCGAGGCGCAGGTGATTGAGCTGGCGCGCCTCGACCCGCAAGTGGTAGATCGGCGACTGCGGGATTTGCCGCTGGAACGCCTGGCGGACAGCAAATCCGTCATCCTCAACATTGATTATCCGTTGGGATTTGCCGCCTATCATTTGCTCTCGCGCATCGTGGCGAACGTGGGCGACCTGCGCGGCCTCTACGTCATCGGCAAAGCCGCCACGCTCAACGCGCGCATCGGCGATGTGTTGATCCCCAACGTGGTCTATGACGAGCATTCGCACAATACCTATCTTTTCAACAATGTTTTCACGGCCACGGATGTGGCGTGCTATGCCGTCTACGGGGACGTGCTCGACAATCAACGCGCGCTGACGGTGTGGGGGACTTTCCTGCAGACCGAAGCCTACATGAAGGGCTTCCTCGACGCCGGCTACACCGACGCAGAAATGGAAGCCGGGCCCTATCTCTCGGCGGTCTACGAATTCATCCGCCCGCGCCGCTATCCCACCGATGAAGTGGTCAATCTGTACCGCACGCCCTTCGAGATCGGCATCCTGCACTACGCCTCGGACACGCCCATCAGCAAGGGACAGAACCTGGGCGCGCAGAATCTCTCGTACTACGGCATGGATCCGACGTATGCGGCGACGGTGGCCGTGCTGCGCCGCATCTTCACTCTGGAAACGGCGGACTTGCCCCGAGCCGACAAATAATCTACCGGGTGACTTACACAGGAGTACACGATGAAAAAAACTTACGTTGGTGAAGCGCATCCCCGCATTGACGGCCTCGCCAAGGTCACGGGGCAGGCGCCCTATTCCGGCGATTTCAACATGGAGGGCCAGCTGCACATGAAACTGCGCTTCGCCGGCCGCCCGCACGCGCGGGTGCTCGGCGTGGACGCCAGCAAGGCCCTGGCTGTGCCCGGCGTTGTCGCGGTCTTCACCTCACGGGATGTGCCCGTGAACGAATACGGCCTGCAATATCCCGATCAACCGGTGCTGTGCGGCCCTGGCGATCCCAAAGAGGGCACCGATATCGCTCGTTTTGTGGGCGATCAAATCGCGGCGGTGGTCGCGGAGACCGAAGAAGCCGCGGCCAGGGGACGCGATCTCCTCGAGGTGGACTTCGAGGAGTTGCCGGCCGTGACCGATCCGCGCGCCGCGCTGGAACCGGGTGCGCCCATCCTGCACCCCGCCTACCCCGGCACCCCCATCCACCCCGAGCTGATCTTCGAGGGCAACCTCGCCTCGCGGCATCGCATCCGGCGGGGCGATGTAGACGCCGCCTGGGATCAGGCCGCTGTCATCGTCGAATCGGACTACGAGATTCCGGGGCAGGAGCACGCCTTCCTGCAGCCTGAAGCGGCGCTCGCTTACATAGATGAAGCGGGGCGCGTGACTATCATCGCCAGCACGCAATGGATTCACGAGGACCGCCGTCAGATCGCGCACGCGCTGGGGCTGCCTGAAGAGCAGGTGCGGATCATTCTGCCTGCCATTGGCGGCGCTTTTGGGGGCAAAGAAGACCTCTCCGTGCAGATCGTCGCCGCGCTGGCCGCGATGAAATTGCAACGTCCCGTCAAAATCGTGTGGACGCGGCGCGAGTCCATCATCGGACATCACAAACGCCATCATGTCTTTGCCCGCGCGCGCTGGGCGGCGGATGCCGAAGGGCGACTTCTGGCCGCCGAGACCCAGGTCGTCGCCGACGCCGGCGCTTACGTGTACACCACCAACAAGGTCCTGGGCAATCTGTTGCTCACCGTCAACGGCGCCTACCGCATCCCGAACGTCAAGACCGAGGTGCTGGGAATCTACACCAACAACGTGCCGGGCGGCGCTTTCCGGGGCTTCGGCGCGCCGCAGGGCAATTTCATCGCCGAATCGCAGATGAACAAGCTAGCCGAGGCTCTGGGACTCGATCCGGTGGAAATCCGCCTGCGCAATCTCGTCCATGACGGCGACCCGATGCCGTGGGGCAAACCGCTCCCCGATGACGGGCGCGGGCTGGAGGAAAGCCTCCTCGCGGCGGCGCGAGCGCTGGGCTGGGAACACACGCCGCAGGGCTGGCGCGCTCCCCGGGTCGAGCCGCGCCCCGGCGATCCACCCACCCGGCGGCGGGGGGTGGGGATCGCCCTGGCGTTCAAAAACGTGGGGTTTTCCTTCGGCTATCAGGAAAATGCCTGGGCCGCCATCGAATTGCGCGGCGATGCCGAGATCGAAAGCGCGACCGTCTTCGCCGCCAGCGCCGATGTGGGACAGGGAACGCGCACGGTGATCCGACAGATGGCAGCGGAGGCGTTGGGAGTTCCCATCGAGCGTGTCGAGGTGGCCGCCGCCGATAGCGCGATCACCCAAAGCTCCGGCTCCTGCTCCGCCTCGCGGATGACGTTTATGATCGGCAATGCAGTCCGGGGGGCGGCGGCCGCGGCGCTGGAGAAATGGCGCGCGGAGGAACGTCCCGCCAGGGCTGAAGTCACCTATCTCGCGCCGCAGACTACGCCCATTGATCCGCTGACCGGCTACGGACATCCCAATTTCTCGTATGGCTACGTCGCTCTCGGCGTGGACCTCAGCATTGACACGGAGACGGGGGAGTTGCACGTGGCCAAAGTCGCCTGCGCCAACGATGTCGGACAGGCGATCAATCCCCGGCTGGTGCAAGGGCAAATCGAGGGCGGGGTCATCCAGGCGCTGGGCTGGACCACCACGGAGCACTTCATCGAGAAAGACGGCCGGCCGCTCACCGATTCGCTCAGCACGTATCTGATTCCCACCATCGCCGATATTCCCGATCAGCTAGAGACGCTCATCCTCGAGAATCCAGAACCCAACGGTCCGTGGGGCGCTCGCGGCATGGGGGAGATGCCCTTCATCCCAATGGCAGCGGCCATGCATCAGGCAGTGCATGAGGCGACGGGCGTCTGGTACAACCGCTTCCCCTTCAACGCCGAGCGGATTTTGCG
>JAAZNO010000348.1 GCA_012798275.1 Chloroflexota bacterium | reverse complement strand
GGAAAGCGAGCCGTAGTCGCGGGCCAGCTCCAGGCTGCGGAGGTAGAAATCCCGCGCCAGTTCATCCTGCCCCATCATCCTTTCCACATTGCCGCGCAGGCGAATGGTGTGCATCCCCAACCACCACTCTCCCATCGCCGTAGAGAGCGCGAGGCTGTCGTTCAGATATTGTCGCGCGGTTTGATATTCCCCCAGGATCAGGGTAACCCGTCCCAGGTAATGCAGGGCGTCGCGCTGACCGATCACGAAGCCACTTGCCGTGGCTAACTCGTGCGCCTGCTGGAAAAATGACCGCGCGAGGTGGAATTGCCCCCGGTTGAAGCCGACCTGGCCCAGCCCCAGGTACGTCTGCGCCTGTTCCTGACGCGCCTTATACTTGAGATAGGACTCGAGCGCCTCGTCCAGCCGTTGTTGCGCCTGATCGTTTTGCGCCATGGACGCGGCGAGCCGGCCCTCGGCCAGCAGACAATCCGCCAGCGCCAGTTCAGCCAGCGCTTCTGGCAGGGGGGTCCGGCTGATCTGCTGACGCAGAGTGTTAGCCGAGCTCGCAAACAGAGCGGCGCCTTCCTGCCAGAGCCCGCGGATGAAATAGAAGCTGAACCATGCGGGCAGCGCCGCCCTCAAGCCGGTGTAATTCCCGTGCTCCACGGCCCATGTCCAGGCCGCGCGGATGTCGTCCAGATGCTCTGCTAACGCTGTGAGCGCCGCGCGTTGTTGTGCGCCCAGCAGCATCGCACCTTGCTCGCGCAGGTAGTCCAGGAAATACGCGCTGTGCCGGGCCTCGAGGGTTTCTTTCAATCCTGGAGCCAGCCGCAGCTGCTCGGCGGCGAAGTGACGGAGGAGCGAGTGCAGCTTGTACATCTGCGGCTGTATGGGCATCACCATGGACTTACGGACGAGGGCCTGCAGGGAGGCGGGGGTGGCGTCGGCGACGACCTGGGCCGCCGTCTCCGAGAAGGGCCCCTGGAACACGGCGCAGCGCGTGAAGGCGCCCTGTTCCTCGGCGTCGAGTTGCTGCCAGGTGAACTCGAACACGGCGCGCAGATTGTGATGGCGTGGCGCAATCTCACGGCGGGTGGCCTTGAGGAATTCCAGCCCTTGAGCCATTTTCTGCGCGATTTCATGGCAGGAGAAGGCCGAAACGGCCGTGGCAGCCAATTCCAATCCCAACGGCAACCCTTCCGTCAATTCGCAGATGGAGATGAGCGCCTCACGGGTGGCTTCGGTCACGGTGAACAGCGGATCGGTATGAAGTGCGGAAAGGAAGAAGAATTGCACCGCGTCGAACATCTCGAAAGCGGCCACTTCCTGGGGGACGTCATGGTGGGGATGCTGGAGGCCCCCCAACGAATAGAGGTGTTCGCAGCGTAAATTGAGCGGCTCACGTGAGGTCGCCAGCAATTTGACTCGAGGCGCCTGCGTCAGGATTTCCGTGAGGAAGGCCGTATCGGGCAACAGGGAATCGTAGTTATCGAGCACCAGGAGTGCCGCTCGTCGGCGCAGCTGGTTCAACACGTGGGTGTGAGGGTCCATGCGCCCGGTCATCGGCAATTGCAAGGCTTGCTCCATCGTCGAGGGCAGCAACGCCGTGGAGGGCAGCGCCTCACACGAGACGAAGAAGACTCCTTGCGGGAATTCGCCGGCGGTTTCTGCCGCCAGCTGCAGCGCCAGGCGGGTCTTGCCGATGCCGCCGGGGCCGGTGAGGGTGAGCAGGCGAGTTTCCGGCGCGCCCAGGATTTCCTTCAGCGTCTCCAGCTCCTGCATGCGTCCCACGAACGTGTGCGGCTGTACGCGCAGGTTGTTCGGGTAATAGGAGAGGGAGCGCAGGGGAGGGAAACTTTCGTTGTGCAGCGCGGGATGGCGCAACTGATAGAGTTGGGTCGGCGGCGCCAGATTGCTCAGCAGGTGCATGCCCAGCGGCTTGAGCGTGGCTTCTGGCGGCAGAGATGTGGCCGCCAGATATTCGGAGGTCAGCAAAATCTGGCCGCCCCATGCCGTGCGGGCGATGGCGTGCGTGCGGGTCAATTCGGCGCCGAAGAGACGCTGCCCCAGGCGCTCATACGCCCCCACATGGAGGGCGATCCCGAAGGGCGCCAGGTCTACCTGCAGGGATTGCAAGACCAGGGCGCAGGGAAGCTCCTCGCCCGGATTGAACAGCCCACAAAGCGTCGTCGGCGTGCGATCGAAGGCGGTCGCGCCGTATTCCGACATCAGCGCTTCGAGTGAAGCTGCGTGGGCTGCCAGTTCCTTCTTAGCGGCGGCGAGGCAGAGAAAAACGGGCATGAAGTTTCCTCCCTGGGCTCACAGCGCCAGTATAAGTCCGCCGCCAGGAAAAGTCAAAGGTCAAAAATGCCAGGGGACCTTGTCACCCCCTCCCCTGACGTGAGAAGCACGTGCGCCGGCATGCCGGCTCAAAAGAGGCTCGTCCAATCTGTGCTGGTACACGTCGAACAGACCAGAATGACGAAAAGGATCATCAAAATCACCCCGCAGCCAATGCCGCTGCACGAAAGTCCGCGCCCAAAACCAAAGCGCTCTTGCAGCCAATCGAAAATCGCATTCAAAAAGGCCAGCCGGAGCAGCCCTCCCAAACACCCGGGTCGTTCTTCCATGGTTTCCTCCGTCGAAAATAGCGAGTCAGCGGGTTGTATGTGCGTGCGCTGTATTCTATACGCGCTGTGGCGCTTCTGGTTGCGTCATGACCTGTGGTTGTTACACACCGGCGCGAGGGGTCTCTCGCACCGGTGCGGGGCTGTCGTCCAGGGGCGCCTTCAGTGGGTGACGGCGTTTACGTCGGCCCACGTCTCCGCGGCGACTTTGACGACGCCCTCGCGGGTGAGGGCGCCATCATACTCGGTCGCGCCGCCGCTGGCGGTCCACCCGCTAAGCACCAGCGGCCAGCGCGGGTGC
>JAAZNO010000347.1 GCA_012798275.1 Chloroflexota bacterium | reverse complement strand
TCAGTGTGATCCTGGTGTTGACTTTGCTGACGGGGTGCGATTCCTTTTGGCCCGCCGCTGAGACGCCGACGAGCACGCCGGCGCCAACGGTGACGTCAACGGTCACGCCCACGGCGACGCTTGCTCTGACGCCGACGGTCACGCTAACGCCGGCGCCTTCGCCTACGGTGACTGTCGAAGCGACCGCCGAGCCGGGTGGCAAGGCGGTGGTGGTGGCCCAGCATGAGGGGGAAGGCCTGGTGGCGATGGCGGCGTTGACGCTCGTGCAGCTCACGCCGGGGCGGGACTACGTCGTTGAAGTGAGCTCGCGGGCGGGCGCAGTCGCTTACACCGGCTCCTACAGCAACGCCGCGACTGATGCCAATGGGTTGCCGGTCCTGGAGACGCAGCTGCTTTCGGCGAACACACCCTCGCGTTGGGCGCTCCGGCCGCCTGTCGCCGCGCCGGCCAGCTGGACCTATTCGATCTCGGTTCAAACGATGGGGGGCCACATTCGGGTGGTGATCTGGGATGTGACGGATGTCCCTTGACAGGGTTTCAATCTATGACTAGAATTGTACTACTTGCTGATGATCAGAGGTCACCTCAATGCGTCTTGGTTTCAACGTCTTTCGCGCGCAGCATGTAGTCATTCGTAGAAAAGCCAGTCTGGGAGGGCGCTGACGTGAAGAGCGGCCCTTCCGTCTCCCCTGATGCCAAAATTGCGGCCGGATGTGGGGCGCCGCATGACTGGGGCAGCTGCACCGTCAACACGGGGGTTGTGCCTGAGCGGGGGAATCCCCGTGTCTCTGTTTCCACGCTTTATTCCATCAGCACTCCCCTGGTGAGTTTCCTGGAGGGATATGCCGGTCGCGCCGTTTTGCTGGGGCAGTTTGCCCGCGCCGTGAATGTGGGGATCGAAAATCGCGTCGTGGCGCTGGTGCTGCCAGCGGTGGGAAATGGCCCTTTTCACCTGGTAGTGGACGCGCTGCCGGGGGCTCCCCTGCCGCGTGAACTGCCTGTCTCCTGGGAGCGTGCGCAGTTGCGCCTGGGCTCATGGTGTGTGCGGCTGACGGAGACCGCGCTCCCGTGGGAGCCCCGCGTCCCATGGGAGCAGCTGCGCCTGGACGGGACGGCGTTGCGCTGCCTGCGCGCGTCGGTGGAATCCGCGACGTGCGCGCGAGGGGCCTGGCAAGAGGGCGCCGTCTTCCCCGGCAGGCTGGCGGATGCGCGGAGACTGCTGAACACGTTGGAGGCGGCGTATGCTCGCGGCGCCGATGAGGCGTTGGTGGCGGCGGCGGCAGCGCTGGCCGGCTGGGGGCCGGGCCTCACGCCTGCGGGCGATGATTTCCTTGCCGGACTGCTGCTCGCGTTGTGGGCGCAGAGGGGAGAGGCGGCGCGGCCTGTGGGCACTGCCATCGCAGCGGCGGCGATTCCCCGGACTACCCGTCTCAGCGGGGCCTTTCTCCAGGCTGCGGCTGAGGGGCTGGCGGATCAACGCTGGCATGTCCTGCTCCACGCGCTGACGGGCGCTTCCGCCGCGGCCATCGAGGCGGCGGCGCAGGCCGTGCTGGCCTTCGGCGCGACCTCGGGGCCGGCGATGCTCACAGGGTTTTTGTGGGGCATGGGGAACGGCTGAGGGGGCGCGAGTTCCCCCATGCCTCATTTCCCATTACCCCTCTCTCATTACGTGACACAGGAGGTTCACTTGATCACACAAACGATGGTCCTGAGTGGTGAATATTACGATTCAGTCACGCTCTTGCAGGTGGCGCAAGGACTGTTGGCGTTGCCGGGGATTGCGGATGCTGCCGTCGTCATGGGGACGCCTGCCAACAAGGGGCTGCTCGTCGAGGCCGGGTTGCTGACGCCGGAAGTCGAAGCGGCCTCGCCCGATGACCTGATCATTGCCGTGCGGGCGGCAGATGCCCCGGCGGCCCTGAAGGCCCTGGGTGAGGCGCAGACGCTGCTCAAGACGTCGCGGCGGACTGCGACCGGCGGCAGTGGCCTCGAAACGCCGCCCAAGACGCTCGGCGCGGCTATCGAACGGCTTGGCGGCGAGGCGAACATCGCGCTGGTCTCTGTGGCGGGACGTTATGCCGCCGGGGTCGCCCGTGAGGCGCTGCATCGCGGCCTGCACGTCTTCCTCTTCAGTGACAATGTCGCCGTCGAGGATGAAATCGCACTCAAGACGCTGGCGCGGGAGAAGGGGTTGCTCGTGATGGGGCCAGACGCAGGCACGGCGATCCTCAACCATGTGGCGTTGGGCTTTGCCAATGTGGTCCCGCCCGGGCCGGTGGGCGTCGTCGCCGCAAGCGGCACGGGATTGCAGGCCGTGACGTGTTACATGGCCCGCGAGGGAGTCGGCATCACGCAGGCCATCGGCGTTGGGGGGCGCGATCTCAAGGCTGAGGTGGGCGGCATTATGATGCTGGAGGGGCTGAAGGCCCTGCAAGCCGATCCGGCCACGAAGGTCCTCTTGCTGGTCTCCAAGCCGCCGAGCCCGGAGGTGGCTGAAAAGGTGCTGACGCAGGTGCGGCAGGGTGACAAACCCGCGGTGGTGTTGTTCCTGGGGGGTGATCCGGCAGAGATCACGCGGGCGGGCGCGATTCCGGTCGCGGACATGGAGGAGGCGGCCGCAGTGGCAGCGGCCGTGGCCCTCGGCAAGAATCCTGCCGATGCGCGGATCAACCTGCGGCAGCGCGATCTGTCACTCAAGACGCGCGCCGCCGAGGTGCGCCGGCAGCTCGCGCCGGGGCAGCGGTATTTCCGGGGGCTCTTCAGCGGCGGCACTTTCTGCTACGAGACGCAGCTCATCCTCAAAGGGATGGGGATTGAAGTGCAGTCGAATGCTCCTGTGGAAAAGCGCCTGCGCATGGCGGACGCTACCAGGAGCGTGGGGCATGTGGCAGTGGACCTGGGCGAGGACGAGTTCACCGTCGGGCGGTTGCATCCGATGATTGATCCGGGATTGCGCAATCGGCGCATCCTCCATGAAGCGCAGGATCCGGAGACGGCGGTGATCTTCCTCGATGTTGTCATCGGCTACGGCTCCCATGCGGATCCCGCCGGTGAGGCCGTGAAGGCCATCAAGGAAGCGCAGACCATCGCCCGTGACGCGGGGCGGGAGCTCCTCTTTATCGCCTCGGTGTGCGGCACGGCAGACGATCCTCAGGATTTGGGGCTGCAGGAGGCCAGGCTTGAGGCCGCCGGGGTCATGGTCCTGCCGACGAACGCGGCAGCGACGCGCCTGGCGGGACACGTTCTGGATTTTTGAGCTGAGCCTGTCTTTACACTCCGCCGAGAAGGCGCTGGCGACGTTGGATGAAGCGATTCAACTTCCCTTTTCCGTTATCGTGTGGGATGCTGCCATTCAACGCTTCGAGTACACATTCGAAGCACTGTGGAAAGCGCTTAAGGTGTATTTGCAAGAGCGGGAGGGTGTGCTGTGTGCTTCACCCAAGGGCTGTTTCCGGCAAGCTTTTCAATCGGGATGGCTCACGTTAGAAGAAGTTGAACGGTGTTTGGCGATGACGGATGACCGGAATTTGACTTCGCACACTTACATCGAGGAGATTGCTGAGGCGCTTTATCGGAAATTGCCGGATTATGCCCAAATCTAAAATCCAAAATTGAACATGGGGGTGATTCGATGGCCATTCAAGACATATTCGGTCAGCCGCTCAAGGCGGTGAACGTGGGGCTGGAGAGTTTTGCGGAGAGTCTCAGGGATCAGGAAGTCGCGGTTCAGCAGGTGGACTGGCGTCCGCCGCTGGAGGG
>JAAZNO010000346.1 GCA_012798275.1 Chloroflexota bacterium | reverse complement strand
GTCCTCGCCCGTAAGGCGCGCCATCTCGCCGGGGTGCGGCGTGAGGATCGTCCCCGCGGGCAACCGCTGCGCCCAATCCTGCAGCCGGCTCAGGATATTGAGGCCGTCGGCATCCACAATCAGCGGGGGCAGCGCCAGAGGGGAATTTGTCCGCGCGTTGCTGGGGGTCAGCCGTGCGGTGAAACCGGCCTGACGACGCTCAGAGCGCGCTTCGAAGAGCTGCTGAATGAAGGCGATCGTCTCTGGCGCCTGCCCTAACCCGGGGCCGATCAACAGGGCGCCGGCATGAGGCAGGGTTTCCTCCAGTACACTGACCGCGTCAGCCGTGACCGCGCCCAAGGCGCTCGGCAGCAGCACATACGTGGCTTCGGGCACGAGTGGCACAATGGCGTCGTGCAGCGGGCCGGGGATTCCCAGGGTCACCAGGCCGGCGCCGGAGCGCACTGCCGCGAGCGCCGCCAGCGCTGCGGCGCCCGTGTAGTTGACCGAGCCGGCAACGATGAGCGCGCGGCCAAACGTGCCTTTGTGGGCGTTGGCGGGACGGGCAGGCAACCAGCCGCGCACCTCCTCCGCTGTGAGGGCCTGTCCCCAGGCAACGGGCGCGGGCGCGGCCTCGGGGATGCCAATATCGGCGACGAGCAGCTCGCCGCGCAGGCCGGCGGCGGGGAAACGGAAGTGTCCCGTCTTGGGAGCGGCGAAGGTAACGCTGAGATGCGCCTTCAGCGTGAGCGGATCGGCCTCGCCGGTGTCGAAATCCATCCCCGAAGGGCCGTCTACCGCGATGATGAGCGGGTGCGGGGCCATGACCGGCGGCGGCTCGACGAGAGAGGTGAGCGGTTGACGGTCGTTGCCAGAGGCGAGAGCCGCGCGTACTTCTTGCAGGAGGGCGGCCAGCGGCGCGCGCAGCGGCGGACGCGCCCCCGTTCCGAGCAGGGCGTCCATGAGCAGGTCCGCCTGAACGGTCGCACGCCGGAGCTCTGCGCCTTCGGGATCGGCGTCGCGCGTGATGACGGTGACGCCGCGTTTTACGGCGCGCTGGAACACGGCATCGGTTTCCGTGTCGCGCGGCGTGACGAGGTAGGCCGTGACCTGTGCGCCGGCTTCAGCCAGGCAGCGCGCGGCGACCAGACCGTCCCCGCCATTGTTGCCGGGGCCGATCAGCGCCAGGACCCGGCGTCCTTTGATGCTTCCCTGCCGCAGGATCGCGCGGGCTACCCCTTGACCGGCCAGTTCCATCATCCGTTCGAAAGAATATCCGGCGGCAACAGCGGCGGTCTCCCACTCGCGCATGGCAGTCACAGAGAGGATGGGCATTTTGGGGTTCATGGAGCGCCTGGATTACACCTGCTGCGGGCGGAAGTGCCCGCTCTCGCTGGTGGGATCTTCGCGTAGCAAGGCAATCGCGTGGGGCAGGGCCGGCAGAATGGCGCGGAGGTTTTCGACGGCGCCGCGCGGGCTGCCTGGCAGGTTGATGATGAGCGTGCGGCCGCGGATGCCACAGACGGCGCGGGACAGCATGGCGTGCGGCGTGTGCTGCAGCGACGCCATGCGCATCGCCTCGGCCAGGCCGGGCGCTTCTTTATCGAGTACATCGCGGGTAGCTTCCGGCGTCACGTCCTTGGGGGCGAAACCCGTCCCGCCGGTGACGAGGATGAGATCGAGCGGACTGCCCTCGACGCCTGCATCGGCCCAGACGCGCAGCTGCGCGGCGAGCTGTTCCCGGTCATCGGGAAGGATGCGCCGGGCGCGCACCTCGGCACCGAGCGCTCTGACGACCAGTTCCTGCAGCGCCGGACCGCTCGCGTCGGCGTATGCGCCTGCCGCCGCCCGGTCGCTGGCTGTGAGGATGGCGACTTTGGGAGAGGGGGTCAGGGTTTCTATCAACGCGCTCCTTTCGTATAGTGAGACATGAGATGTGAGAGGTGAGCTGTGAGACGTGAGAAGAACACCGTGAATCAAAGCCGGTTCAACAGCTCTCTGTTCACCACTTTCTACTCTCTACTCCCCTACCAGGGTGCTCCAAAGCCCATGAAGGCCTTCTTCGGTGACGCCGTAGTAGATGCGCAGCGTGTCTCCGACCCGTTGGACGAGGTCGAAGCGGGTGAGATTGCCATGCGCCCGCCGCTTCCACATTCCCACGTCACCCAGCCAGCGTACCTGCGCCGGATTGACGGGGTTATTTTCGGCCTCTTGGATAGCGTAGCGCCAGAGGTGCCGCGCCGAGCGGAGGGTGACGTTCTTGACCAGGTTGCCGTTGCGCAGATCGCGCATGGTGTAGTAGCGCGTCCCCTGGCGGATTTCGACGTCGGCGATCTCGACGCCGGTGCGCGGCGGCGAGAGCAGCTCCGGTGTCTCGGCCGGTTGGAGTTGCAGCAGCTCCGCCGTCTCTGGCGGGAGGGGCGCGGTCGCGACGGGGGCGGGCGCGGGCGCTGCGGGTGGCTGTTCCGTCAGCCCGAGGCTGCGTTTGACCATGGCGACGATCTCGTCGCGCACGGCGAGGGTGGTCTCGGCTTCGCTGCGCAGGTAAATTTTGCTGTCGTCCACGGTGTAGGGGGCGTCGTTGCCGCGCGGCACGGTGATGCGTGCGACCTTCACGCCGAGCGTGTCCTGCAAATCTACGGTGAAGGCGAGCGCCGGCGTGAGGCGCGTCTCGATTTCGGTCCGCAGCATGTTGAGGACGCGCGTGGGCGCATTTCCCAGCCCGGTGGGCGGCTTGCGGGGATCCTCTGGCACGCCGATGTACAGCACGCCGCCGTTGGTGTTGGCGAAAGCGCATACATCGGCGACGATGGCGTCGAGGAAGCCGCCGCGCTTGCTGTATTGCTGATGGAAGTCCTGGACGATGTTCGGGCCTTCCTCGCGGGCGGCCTGAATGTAATCGAAGGGGCGCGCTTCGGCGCGGTAGGGGCGGGTGCAGGCGAAGTCATCCCCGTTGAAGACGGCGGCCAGCGCCTCGAAGCTGAGCTCCGGCAGCAGCACCTCGGTGACCCGGTCGCCAACACCCAGATTCTTGGGATTGTGCGGGTCGCGCGTGAGGCGGTGGGAGTCGGAGCCCTGAATGCAACGCATGCGGCGCGGATATTCGGGCTTGGAGCCATCGAAAAAGCGGGCCGTGGCATTCTTGCTCTGGCGGTCGAGGTCGGTCACTTCCAGGGCGTGGAGGTGTTCATCCTGCGTGAAGGCGATGCGCGTCTGGCCGCCGAAGCGAATTCCCTGGAGGGCGACGCCGTGATTGGAGTTTGCGTGGGCGCCGATGACGATGCCGCCCGCTTCGTGGATGAGTTGGTAGGCGGTGAGCACGTCCGTGGTCGCTCCGACGTCGGTCGCGCCGCAATCCAGCTTGTCCGGCGGCAGTCCTAACTGCAACAGCAGGAATTCCAGATCGCGCAAATTGGTTTTCGGTGAGAAGATGCCGAGGATGTGAAAGCCAAACGTGGCGGTGAATTCGAAGCCTCGGAGGACGAGGATTTTGTCCAGCAGGCGCCGGTATTCCTGTAATCGCTGCTCCTCTTCGGGGGCCAACCGTCCGAGCCGTTCGAGCAGCTCCAGGTCGTCAATTTCCTCGGCCATGGCCTTGTGGCCGCTGACCGTGTTGTGGTCGGTGAAGGCGATGATGCTCACGCCTTTGCGCTCCGCTTCCCGGAGCAGGTCGAGGTAGGTCACGCCTTCTTGTTGAAAATCGGCGGAGGCAGGGGTATGAAGGTGCAAATCCATTTGATACCATTGATCAATGGTGGGATTCTTTTTATGTCGTTTACGAGTCATGGGTTTCCTGTTCTAAAATTGGGCTGATCACTGCTGCGGGGCGTCAAGGGGGGCGTTGCGGGCGAGTGCGGTCCTTCAGCTGTTGCGACCGCGAGCGCGCGGCTTTGCAGCAACTGATTAACCTTCGCGAAGAGCTGCGAGGGCAGAAAGGGCTTGAGCATGAAGTCATCCGCGCCAGACGCCAGGCATTTGTCTTTGAGATCCATCCCGGAGAGGGCAATGACGGGAATCTCCGACAGTTCTGGATCGTGTTTGAGACTTTGGAGGATCGTCAGGGTGTCCTGTTCTGCAAGGTGCATGTCGAGAAGGATGAGGTCCGGCCGCTGGGCCGCTGCGGTCGGCAGGATGGCTTCCGGGCGTGAGACGATGATGGGCATATGTCCTTCCATCTCCAGCAGAGTGTTGAGGAAGTCCAGCATCACCATGTTATCATCAACGACCATTACTTTACTCATACTTTACTCATTCAAATCTTGTGTTCAACCCGCTTCGGCAGCGTTGTCGGGCGCAGCAGTGCGTGAGATATTGGTTTTCTAATTGAAGTAAATTGTACCACAGATTCACGGATTCTGAAATACTTCTCTTGTTTTCCTG
>JAAZNO010000345.1 GCA_012798275.1 Chloroflexota bacterium | reverse complement strand
TACTGGCGCTTACATCGTAACCTTCTCCCATTATAGACGCCTTTCCTGACACTGTCAAGAACTCCGAGCCATAAACAAAAAATGAATCTGCGCCGACACTTGCTGAACCGCGGCCTGCCGGCGTGCCCCAGGCAAGGGGAAAACAAAACGGTCCGGCGGGGGAATTTTTCCCCGCCGGACGCGCATTCAGAGGTGATGTGAAGGGCTCAGGGCGACCCCGCCGGGGGCCACGCGAAGGGATCGAATTCCAGCTCTCCGGCGTCGAAGATGCGATAGTCCAGCACCATCGCCTCCCACGTGGCGCTCTTGCCGCTGCTCTCTTTCATCAAGTAGCGCAAACCCGTGGGTACGAAGGTGTTGGCGTCAACGTACAGGGTGTACGTGACAGTTTCCGCGTCGGCGGAGGGGACGTCCTGGCTGCCGGTGATGGCGTAGACGCGACCATTCTCGAGCTCCAGCGGCGTGATGCTCACCGCGTCCGCGCTGCTTTGGAGCTGTTCGATCTGCACCTGGATGGTTTCCAGCGCCGAGGTGTCGGGCGCGTCAGGCGCGTCGCGCAATTCCTCCGCGATCCGCTGCCGGAGGGTGGGATCCATGGCCTCGGTGTAGCCGGGTTCGGCGGAGGAGGGATTTGCGACGGGAGCGGCCGTGCGGCAACCTTCCGCGTCTGCCGCGGGATCTTGTTCGCCGGTCACTGTGAGCCGGCAAAAGCGGGTAGGGCCGCTATAGTTCCACTCGAGGGGCTGCTGGAACGTCAGGTCGTCTTTCGCGTAGCGAATCATCATCCTCTCGACGGGGACAGACATGAGGTCGTCTTCCGCCGCCAGTTCGAAACGCTGCCACACGCGGTAGAGATTCCCCTCACTCGTGTAGACCTGATACCCGATCTGCCCCGGCTGGACGGCAGTGGATTCCGCCGCGCGCGCCAGCACTTGCTCCGCGCTCGGAGAATGGGGCCACAGTACCCCCACCAGGGCCAGAATCACCATGGCCGCCATGCTGACGGCCGCAAAGCGTTTCCACATACGAGGTCTCCTTTCTTGGGCTAGATCTGCCAGTGCGCTGCCGGCCTGTAACAGACGCCGTCGCAGCTGCTGTGCGAAGACGGGCGAGGGCGCGGCGGGGGCGCTTTCTGCCAGCAACCGGGCGGTATCCAGCAAGGGATCGGCGCCTGCGTCCTGCTGCCCGCTCAGGAGCGCCTCCACCTGCCGGGATATTTCCTGTGCCTGCGCTTCCTCTCGTGTCATTTTATTATCTCCTTTGGGATCAAACCCCCATCTTTGCAGTGAGGCCTACCGATTTTCTGCCAGGGCCGCCTGGACCTTCTTCAGGGCCCGGTGCAGGAGCACCGCGACGTGATTCTCGTTGAGGCCCAGAATCGGCGCAATGGCGCGATTGGTCAGGCCGCTGCCGAATCTCAACGCGATGAGATCCTGTTCGCGGTCACTGAGCCTGTCTAGCGCCTGCTGAAGACGCTGTCGCTGCTCGGCTTTGAGCAGGCGCTGTTCTGGGTCCTCGGCGTCAGCCGGGAGAGTGATGGCGGCCTCGAGGGGCGCCAGCTCCCGGTGCCCATCCCGCCGGTAATGCGAGATGACGGCGTTCCGGGCGATGCGAAAGAGCCACGGCATGAGCGCCTCGGGTTTGCGCCGCCGTTTCCAGCCGTGAAGCGCGCTTTCAAAAATCGCGGCGGTGAGATCCTCCGCCGTCGCGGTATCCGCCACACGGTAGGCCACGTAGCGGTAGACTTGCGGCAACGTAGTGTCATAGAAGGCGGCGAAATCCGTTAGATCATCGGACATCTTCTTCACACTCGTTCAGGGCACCCTTCTATTCATACAGACGCTCGAGGGGGAAAAGTATTACAGGCAGATGGGGTGTGCTGTCCCTATCATGCCACCTTTTTCGCCAAAGGGCAAGGGCTCAGCGCGAGGGCGAACAGCGCCATTGCCCATTCTCCGATTGTGGACTATAATTTTCTCAGGCCTGCAGTTCTGTGGCAGAGGTGGATGGGGGAAAGGGGGCTTGCCTATGAAAGTGGTAGATCTGCGCAGTGATACCGTGACCCATCCGACGCCGGCGATGTGGAAGGCCATGGCGCTGGCGGAGGTGGGGGATGACGTGTTGGGGGATGATCCAACCGTGCAGCGCCTCGAAGCGTTGGCTGCCGAGCGTCTGGGCACGGAAGCCGCTCTCTTTGTCGCTAGCGGCACGATGGGAAACCTCGTCGCGCTGTTGACGCATTGCGGGCGGGGCGATGAAGTGATCCTGGGGGACAAGTCGCACACGATTGTCTACGAGCAGGGTGGCATGGCGGCGCTGGGCGGGATCATGCCCCATCCGTTGCCCAATCGGCCCGATGGGACGTTGCGCCTGGAGGACATCGCAGGCGCCATTCGCGGCGACAACATCCATTTTCCCCGCACACGCCTCATTTGCCTGGAGAACACCCACAACAATTGCTTCGGCGTGCCGCTGACGGCGGAATACACCGCCGCGGTCGTGGCGTTGGCGCGCCGTTACGGCCTGAAAGTCCACATAGATGGCGCGCGCATTTTCAACGCGGCGGCGGCGCTGGAGGTAGACGTCCGCGAGCTGGTGCGGGGTGTGGACTCGGTGACGTTCTGTCTCTCCAAGGGCCTGTGCGCGCCGGTCGGCTCGGTGCTGTGCGGCAGCGCCGCTTTCATTGCCGAGGCGCGCCGTAACCGGAAGGTGCTCGGCGGCGGGATGCGGCAGGTGGGGATCCTGGCCGCGGCGGGGATCGTCGCCCTCCAGGAAATGACGCTGCGCCTTGATGCGGATCATGCCTGCGCGCAGTGCCTCGCGGAGGGTCTGGCGGCCATTCCCGGCATTGAGGTCCAGCCCGTGTACACCAACATGGTCTATTTCCGGCTGGCCGACAGCGTGACGTTGACGGCGGATGACGTCGCCGCCGGGCTCAAGGAGCGCGGCGTCTTGATCCTCCCCCGCGATGCCCGCAGCTTCCGCGCGGTGACGCACTACTGGATTGACGCCGACGCTGTAGATCAGGCGTTGGAGGCCGTGCGCGCGGTGTTGACGGGATAGGTCGGGCACGTGGAAATGTGCGAAGGTGTGAAAATGAAAATGTGCGGTCATTGTTCAGCCTGGCATCAGGTAGTTCGACGGCGATGGATGAACCTTTGTGAGCTGTAGCTTTTGCCCCGCCTCCTGTCCCCTCCCCGACGGCGTAGGCGCCGTCGGGGAGGGGGAGAAAAAAAAGAGGGTTTTGCAGGCGGGTTACGCCCGCCTGCAAAACCCCACAAAAAAGTCACGCGAGTGATTTTTTCGCTGATTCGCTGACCGCTGACCGCTGATCTCTATTTTCGAAGGAGGAAGTGATGGCAAAGGCAAATGACAGTCCAATTTATCAGCTGCACATTAGCATCCACGACACGCATCCGCCGATTTGGCGGCGCGTCCAGGTGCGGGGAAACCTCAACCTGAGGCAGTTGCACGACATCATCCAGGTGCTGTTCGGTTGGGAAGGCTATCACCTGCACATGTTCGAGATCAATGGCGTATCGTTTACCGAGGATCGCGAGTCGCGGATGGAACTGGAGATGCGCGATGAAAATCGGATGCGCCTCGACCGTCTGGAGCTGCAAGAGGGGATGAAATTTACCTACACCTACGATTTCGGCGATGATTGGGTGCACGACATCAAGGTGGAAAAGATCCTTCCCGCCGACCCGACGGGTGCCTACCCGATCTGCCTCAAGGGCAAACGCGCCGGCCCGCCGGAGGATTGCGGCGGCGTCTGGGGTTACGCTGAGATCGTCGGAATTCTCGCCATGGTGGCCAGGGGGGAAATTCAACCCCCTGCCGAAGACGAGGAGGAGCCGGCTCAAGAGGAAGGATATGATCAGCGCCTCGAGCTTTTGGAGTGGGTGGGGCCGGAATTTGATCCCGAGGCTTTTGATCTGGACGCCGCCAATGCGGCACTGAAACGTTTTCAGAAGTGAACTCTGCTGAGGGAGGCTTTCATGCAACACGAGGAAGGGAAGTTCACCACCCATGATGGGTTAGAGCTCTACCGTCAATCCTGGTTTCCGGAGGGGCCGGCGCGGGTCAACCTCCTCTTTGTGCACGGGATCGGTGAGCACAGCGGGCGCTATGGCAATCTCATCGCCTGGTTTGTCCCCAAGGGCTACGCGCTCCACGGCTTTGATCATCGCGGGCATGGGCAGTCGCCCGGCCCGCGAGGTCACATCAAGCGCTGGGACGATTTCCGCGAGGACGTGCGGGCCTTCGTGCAGGTCATCGAGCGTCAGTACCCCGGTGTCCCCACGGTTTTGCTCGGCCACAGCATGGGCGGGCTGATCGTGTTGGATTATGGGCTGCATTACGGGGCGGGCCTCACGGCGTTGATCTCGTCCGCGCCGGCCCTGGTGCAGAGCGGCGATATTTCGCCGTTCTTGCTCCTGATGGCGCGTCTCCTGTCTGCCATCGCCCCTGGCCTCTCCGTCAAGACCGGCCTCAGCATGGAAGAGCTCTCGCGGGATGAAGCGGTCGTCCGGGCATATGGCGAGGATCCGCTGGTGCACGGGATTGCCACGCCGCGTCTGGGTGCGGAGTTACAGCGCACGATGAAGGCGACGTTGGCGGGCGCGCCGCGTTGGCCTGTGGATTTGCCGCTGTGTATCGTGCAGGGCGGGGCTGACAAAATCTGCCCGCCGGAGGGAAGCCGCGCCTTTTTCGAGAACGCTACGGCTCATCGCAAGGCGCGCTACGAATATCCCGGCTTCCGCCATGAGGTCTTCAATGAGATCGGCAAAGAACAGGTGTTCACCGACATTGAGACCTGGCTGGAACCGCTGCTGTAGATGAGCGACGCCCGTCCTGCTTCGTTGTTCGACATCATCGGCCCGGTGATGGTCGGACCTTCCAGCTCGCACACGGCGGGAGCCGTGCGCCTGGGACAGATCGCGCGCGCGATCCTGGGGACACAACCCGAACGGGTGTTGATCGAGCTGCACGGATCGTTTGCGCTCACGGGGAAAGGGCATGGCACGGACCGGGCGGTCATCGCCGGCCTGCTTGGCTTCTCCACCGCCGATGATCGTATTCGGGATAGCCTCACGCTGGCGCGGCGGGCGGGGATGGAAGTGCGCTTTGCGACTTGCGATCTGGGTCCTGGCGCCCATCCCAACGCCCTGCGGATGACCATGGAGGCGGGCGCCACGCAGTGCAGCATGACCGGCGCTTCGGTTGGCGGCGGCCTGGTGCTGATCAC
>JAAZNO010000039.1 GCA_012798275.1 Chloroflexota bacterium | reverse complement strand
GTCCCCGCCGCGACAAGGCGCAGGCCGTCGGTCTCCCAGCGGTAGTCGAGGGTGATGTCATAGCCGGCTTCCTGGAAATAACCGCGCTCCAGCCCCATGTAGATGGGACTGAACTGCACATCGGCCACATAGCCCATCGGTAGCGTGATGGCCTCGCGTTCAGTTTCTCGTCCGCCGCATCCTGCCAGGCTCACGGCCCACAGCACACTGAGCATCAAACCCCATTTGCGCATCTTACCTCCGTTGATAGTGATAATTTCTTGCTAAGGGTAATGGGGCCAGCCCCCTGCCCCAGCGACCAGCCCCCAGCTACCAGCAACCAGTAACCAGCAACCAGCTTCCAGCCCCCAGTAACCAGCAACCAGCTTCCAGCCCTCACTTCTTCCCCACCGCCCGCCATTTCAGCGCCTTGCGTTCGATCAGCCCCAGCGTCCCATACGTTGCCAGCGCCAAAAGGGTCAGCGTGAGGATGGCGACGAACATGAGCGACGTGTCGTAGAGATTTTGTCCTTGCTTGACCAGATACCCCAGTCCCTCGCTTGAGGCGACGAATTCCCCGACGACGGCTCCCATCGCTGCCAGCGTCCCTCCGACCCGCAATCCCGTGAGGAAAGCGGGCAGCGCGGCTGGCACTTCGAGCAGACGAAAACGCTGCCAGCGGGTGGCTTCCAGCAGGCGAAAGACATTTTGCAGTCCCGGGTCAATGTGGCTCAGGCCCGTGCTCACGTTCACCAGAATGGGGAAGAACACGATCAGGGCGCAGACCAGCACCTTGGAGGCCAGCCCCGGTCCGAACCAGATCGTCAGCAGAGGGGCCAGCGCCACGATGGGCATGGCCTGTGAGGTCACGATGATGGGTTCGAGCAGATGCGCGAACCACCGGCTGTGCGCCACAGCGTATCCCAACACCAGCGCTGCGCCGGTCCCCAATGCCAGCCCCAGGCCCATCTCCAGCACCGTCACCCCGGTGTGATGCAGCAGGCTGCCGTCGTTCAGGAGCTTGAGCAAGCGCGTCGCCACTTCCCCCACTGTCGGCAACACGAAGCGACGAGCGCTGTCTTCCAAAGCCAGCAGCGCCCCCTGCCAGAGCAGCCATACCAGGCCCAGCGACCACAAATACAACAACGGATTGGAGCCTCGCCGGCCGTTGGAGTTCTTGCTACGCCCTCTCATGTGGTTGCGTTCCAAAAAAACATGCCCCGAAGATTCCCTTCGGGGCATGGGCGATTTGCGTCAAACGGCTTGCGTTTGTTCCTTCTCCCATCCGGACTGTACCGTCGGCTCCGGCCTCACACCGGATCTGCGAATTGCCCTGGCAAATCGCTCGCGGGCTCGGGGATCTTCCCCATACCGCCGGTCAGGAATTGGTTATACGACCGCACCTGGCCCCGAAGGATTTCTCTCAACCTTGCCCAATAGTATACCACGATTTGGTGAAATGGCGCCGCTCAATGACGCAACAACACCGCCGCTCCCAGCACCAGCAGCATCAGCACGATGGCGCCTCCGCAGAGCTGCTGCTCCTGCGCCTGACGCACGATAGCGGTGGGCAGCGGGGTCGGCGTGGTGTCCGGCACGGGGAGAGGTGTGGACGCCGAAGTAGGGGATGGCCCTTGCGGCAAGGGGTCTTCTATTACGTCATCCCCCGCCTGTACCCGATAGGCTGTGCCATCCTCAGCGACAAACGTCACCTCGGTCCCCAACGCCAGATAGCTGCTCCATGCGGGCCTCTCGCGCACCAGCTGCCAGTAGGTCTCCGAGCCGAAACGCACGGTCAACGGCGTCATCTGATCGGGGATGAATGCCGTGTCCGTGCAGGCCCCCTCTCGACACAGAAACGTCTTGTGGTTCACGTAGCGGACGGTGGTGGCGGCAGTCTCGCCTGCACCGTTTTCGGCTTGCGGCACTTCCACTGCTGCGGGAGGCGGGGCTTCCGCGCCGCCCAATCCCAGGCGGACTTTGGCATCTTCCACCGCCTGCTCCCCATAAGCTTCCTCGGGCGAGGCCGCCAGCAAGTCCTCTGTGGCTTGCTGCCGTCCTTCGGTGGTGAGGACATTTTCGTCTACCAGAAAAGAGGTATAGGGCGTGATGATGCCGTAGCGCAGGCTCAGCGTCACGACGGCGTCCACCCATTCCTGCTGTTCTCCGTTCAGCCGAATCTGGGTGAGCAAATACCCGATCCGCCGCGCTGCCCATAGTCGGGGGATGAAATCCTGCCCGCCGCTTTCGGCGAAGGTCACGCTGTAAGTGGCCGTCCGCTGCTGCCCGGCGACTTGCCCGGTGAGCGCGATCTGCTGGGGGCCGCTCCCGGCATAGCGCCCTGCGACGAGCAGTTGGGTCCCGGAGAACAGATCGGGCAGCGGTTGCGGATAGAGCTCGTAGACGCGCGCATCGCCAAAATCCAGGCTGATGTCGGTGAGCACCGGGCTTTGAATCCGGCTGTAGAAGGTCGAGAAGACTTCATCCAGACGCTCGTCAGGGCCCACATAAGTGGAGCGCCCCTTGTGCGCCTCTGCCAGCTGTTCCAGCAGCACAGTATTCACGTCATAGCCCACGCCGAAGGGGAAGATACGCACCGCAGCGGGCGCCTCTTGCTGCAGGGCGGCGAGGAGCGCCCCTTCGTCGGTGAGGCCCTCCGTTGGCAGGCCGTCCGTCAGGAAAAGCAGCACCGTAGGACGTTCATCCTGGGCCTGTCGCAGGGCTTCGGAAAGCGCCAGGTAGATATTGGTGCCGCCCAATGCCTCCAGGTTGGCTACCCATTGGATCGCAGCCTCGGCCTCCGCGGGCGGACGCAGGGCAGGCGCGTAGCTCCGCATCCCGCTGCTAAACGCGATGACGTTGAAGCGATCCTCGGCGTTCAGATGACGCAACACATAGCTCAGCGCGTCCTTAGCTTGTTGCAGTTTCTCGCCCTCCATCGAGCCGGAGGTGTCGAGCACCAGCAGGACATCCTTGGGCAGGATTTGTGCGGCATCGAGGTCAAAGGCCGGCGTCAGCATCAGCAGGAAGAAGCCATCTTCCGTCCCCTGACGGTACGTCAGCAGGTTCGCGCCGATGGGGTCCTCTCCCAGGCCGATGAAGAGCTCGAAGTCGCGGTCGGGATACACATGTTGCGCCTCATAGCTCACCGTGGCGTGAGTGTCGCCTTCGCGTTGGACGAGCAGCTGTTCCTGATGGCTTGGGGAATACAGCGCGCGCAGCGGCGTCTGGGAGCGGATCTCCACGGAGATGTAGAGTTGTTCCAACGGCTGGGCGGAAAAGCGCTCCGTGTTCAGCGGATAGCGATAGTGCAACAGGCTATGCTCGGCCACCAGGGCTTGTGTGTATTCCAGCTCGATCCGGCGTTCTGCTCCCGCCGGAATGGGGAAAATACGCGCCTGAACGGCATCGCGTCCTACGTACTCGAGCAGCGCGGGGTCCTGCTGACGGCGGACATACTCTTCGTAGATCGTGCGGGCTTCGGCTGCGGGCAGGATTTTGGCTTCCATGGGAACGCCATCTACCCACATCACAAAGCGCTGCACCACTGCGCCGGGGGGCAGCGGGAACAGATATGTCCCCTCGACGTCGAAGCGGTTGTCATTGCGGAACACCTGATCCACCCGCGTGACCGCCACCTGATCCTCGAGGGTCACCTGAACGTGATGATAGCGAATGGTCAGCCAGGGAAGCGGTTCCGGCTGTGGCGGGAGGGGCGGGTCAATGATGATAATGCCATCCGCGAGGAGCGGCGATGGCAACAATCCGGCAAGCAGCACGGCGATAAAGATCCCTATCAGTTTACGCATCTGTGTCCTCCTTTGGTTGAAGCGACGGTATTTCCCAGACGTCAATTACGGAAGCAAAGTTCCGTGGTGGGTAGTGTCGCGGGGGCTTGACAGAAATGAAGGGTATGGTAGAATCCGCGAGCCGTGGGGAGGGAAAGCCCTGGGGGGAGTGTAGGCGGCGGGGTGCTTGACAAAAAGCGGAAGTCGTGATACACTTTCAGGCACGCAGGATTAAGAAG
>JAAZNO010000344.1 GCA_012798275.1 Chloroflexota bacterium | reverse complement strand
TGCCATCTGCCGGGCGACGGCATAGGCATACTGCGCGAGGGGATCGGCCCACACTCCCGCCGAACACGTGGGGGCAGAAGACGCCACCGCCGTCGGACAAGCGACCCACTCCAGGTAAAACCATTCCGAAGCGCGCGACTCACCGATATTCAGCGGCACGTCATCGCCCTGCGACTGCAACAACACCCCAAGGGTATCGGGATGCAGGTCGGCGCGCACCTGCACGAACTGATTGGCCAGCGACGCGCCGCCAGCGACCAGCAGCTCCTGGGAGGTCACGAAGACCCCCACGCCCTCACTCCAAAAGCGTCCGGGGCGATTACTCCATGGCGTCCCGGCATTGTGCATCATCGGCGCGGCGAAACGGCGCATATACCACGGCGGCGGGCCGTCGCGCGCGCCACCGAGGACGAAGCCGGCCCTCGACCAGGATTGCCAATCCATCCGGTAAAAACCGGTAGGGGGCGCCGTGGGACGCAAGCGGTCGGGGAGGGAACGGAAAAAGAAGCGTCGCAACGCCACGGGGACGTTCCCCTCATTGGCGCACAGGACGCGGAGCAAAACGAAAGGGCGGGTCACGTAGAGCCGCAGCTGCACCGTCAACACGAGGCCCTGGACCGCGCGGAAATGGAAAGTGACTTCCGTAGCAGCGCCGTGAGCATCCTCGACGGCAGCTTCCGTGATCTCCGGTGCAAGGGCCTCCGCCGTGGTCACCGTGAGAGGATGCCGTCCGCGCAACACCTCCACGCCAGCAATGCCGCTCACAGCCCTGCCGGGGCTTGTCAGGCTCAATGCCCCCGTCGCCTCCTCCCACGCGAGGTCAAAAGCAGGACTGCACAACACCGATTCCATGCATTTACGCTCCAGAGAGGCCGGAAGCGGCCGCGGCCTGCCGCAAAGCCTCACGCCGACGGCGGTATTCTACAATGGGCCGATCGCCCTGGATCAGATTTTCCTCGGAACGGAGCGCGCTGGGCTTGGGTCGCTGCGTGATGACGACACGGCGATCCTGATGTGCCACCAACACGTTGAAAGGCATCGCCAACACATTCACCAGCTCACGCAGGCCCGGAATGCGCATGAAACGCTGATAAAAGCGGAGATACAACAGCGTGTGCTCATTATCCACCGGCACAAAAGCGGCCACCACGCGCACATCGGCGTTGATGTGATTCTGCCAGAGATTGGGGAACAGAAACTCCAGGTGAAATGGAGGATACGGAGGGGTAATTTCTTCGGCCTTACGCGGCGTCTGACCATGATCCACCTCATTGAAAACATACACGCGGAAGCGATTTTTATCCAACCATTCGACCACCGGGCCGTTCACCAACGTGCGATTCCCACGCCCAATGGTGTTGTAATGGACAAATGGCAGGTGTACCACGTCGAGCTGATTCTCAATCACCCGCGAGTAATGCGCCTTCCACAAATCGTGGGCCGAACCATAGGAGAAATCCGGCGTGATGTCGTCAAAGAAAGACGGCGGTTGCAGATCGGCGGGCGGTTCTGCGCCCCACCAAATCCAGATGAAGCCATGCGCCTCATACGTAGGGTAAGCATGGACTTTGAAGCGCGAGGGGACAGGAGTCTGCCCGCCGTTCGCGGGAATCACGACCGCCGCGCCAGAAGCATCGTAAGCAAAGCCATGGAAAGGGCACTGCAGTGCGCCCTCAATCACCTTCCCCTTACTGAGCGCTACCCCACGGTGCGCGCACAGATCGCGCAGGCAGCTCACTTTCCCGGCGTTGTCCCGCCAGAAGACCAGCTTCTCACCCATACGGGTGACGCCAACGGGCTCACGGCCCACCTGTTTAGAATCCAGAACGGCATACCATTGATCAGGAATCACAAGCCCCTCCCGGCCAGCAGGCCTTCCTTAAAGTTTCAGAAAAGTTTCAGAAAAGTTTCAGAAAAGTTTCAGACGCATCACTCCGTAGCCAAACGCAAGTGCAACTCGTCGAGCTGCTTCTGCTCTACCGGCGAGGGGGCATCCGCCATCAAATCCACCGCCTGCGCCGTCTTGGGGAAGGCAATTACCTCGCGGATGTTGCTTTCCCCGGCAAGCAGCATCACCAGCCGATCAATGCCCGGCGCCATCCCGCCATGAGGCGGCGCGCCGTAGGAGAAAGCCTCCATCATGTGGCCGAAACGGGCCTGCGCTTCATCCTCAGGATACCCCAGGACGCGGAAGATATCCATCTGAATGCGGGGATCGTGGACGCGGATGCTGCCGGAGGCCAGCTCGTAGCCGTTGCAGACCAGGTCGTAGGCGTCGGAGAGCACCGCGGTCGGATCGGCCATCATCTCCGCATAGGTGCTGGGGCGCGGCATGGTGAAGGGGTGATGCGCGGCGTCCCAACGCTGCCCCTCCGCGTTCCACTCAAACATGGGGAAGTCGAGGACGTAGCCAAAAGCGAGCAGATTGGGATCCACCAGCTGCAGCTGCTCGCGGAAGGTGAGCCGCAACGCCGAGAGCGCGGCGCCCACCACCGGGCCAGCGTCGGCGACGATGCAGACGAGATCGCCCTCCCCTGCGCCCAACCGCTGCGCGATCGCGGCCAGGTCGCTCTCGGAGAGGAATTTGACCGCCGGCCCCTTGACCCCGTCAGCACGGAAGGCGAGGGTCACCAGGCCCTTCGCGCCCTGCTTTTGGGCGATAGCGCCGAGTTCATCGAGCTGCCGTCGAACGTAATCGGCGCAGCCGGGAGCGACGAGGCCCTTGATCCGCCCGCCCTCCTCCAGGGCCGTCTGGAAGACGCGGAATGCGCTCCC
>JAAZNO010000343.1 GCA_012798275.1 Chloroflexota bacterium | reverse complement strand
GCTGAACAGCATGAAGCCGGCCATCGTCCGCCAGAAATAAGGCGGCTCAAAAATCTTTTTGTCGAAGATGAGCGCAGCAAAGATGAAGCCATTCTTCGTCCACTGTTTGGGACGCATGGTTTTGAGCAGGGCGCGTAGTGTATGCATGACGTCTTCCTCCACAGCTATCATACCCGAATCACACAAGGCAGCAATCAACGGCGAGAAAAGAGCGCCGTGATGCGAAGTTCTCCTCCGCCGCGCGGCGTTGGATAGCGAAAATCATTCCAGTCGGCATGAGGACTACTATACACCCACTTGCCAAAAACGGGCAGGCAGCGTCCTCCGCGCCGGGCATGATCGAGAATCAGAAAGCGCTGCCGTTAAGGGGGCCCTTCATCGCCGCGCGCCGGGGGCACGGGGAGAACTTCGCGCTGCCCCTGCGGTTTTCGGGTCAGTTACGTCATCAACGCAAAGCGCGAGGAGCTAAAAGTTCCTCGCGCTTGCTGTCGGGGCGGTCGGATTTGAACCGACGGCCTCGCGGACCCAAACCGCGCGCGCTGACCAAACTGCGCCACGCCCCGCTTACAACCAATTATACCCCAAACCTTGCCCGCATCAAGGCGCCCACGAGAGCCGCTGATGCTGCCAACCCGGCATTTCGATGCCCAGATCGAGGATGCGGCGAGGATTCTTGCCCTCGGGGTCCACGAGGTAAAGGGCCCATTTGCCATCGCGGTTGCTGATGAAGGCCACGCCACTGCCGTCAGGCGCCCACACCGGCAATCCCTCATCGGAAGATTCGTAGGTCAACTGCGCCACGCCGCCGCTCGTGTTCAACAACATGATGTCCCAGTTCCCTGTGACGTTGGTCATGTAGGCGAGCAGATTGCCGCCCGGCGCCCAGCTCGCAGCGGTGTCATCGCTGCTGGCGGTCAGGCGCGTCCCCGGCTGATCGTCATCGGGATTGTCCACGATGATGCCGCAGCCGGTGTCATCACAGCCGGTGTAGGCCAGCTGTCCCGTCGGCCCCCATGCCGGCGCCCAGCCCAGCCCCAGCCGCTGGGGCTCACTCCCGCCATAAGTGGTCGCAATATAAATATTCCAGGCATCATTGGCGTCTACCAGGGCGAAGGCGATGCGCTGCCCATCGCGCGAAAGCGTAGGCCAGGCCCGGCCATCCGGCGCATAGAGCTGCTGCGGCACCCCCTCCTCCGGCAACACCATCGAGATCGCATTGTTCAGCCGATCGCGGTAAATGACCCGCCCTGTATACCATTCCCACCAGGGCTGATCCCCATTCTCCACCACACGCAGGATTTTGCCGTCGGCATAGAGCGCATAGAGATCATAGACGCCGGTCGTGGCGTTGTAAACGGGATAGGCCAGCCGTCCCACGGTGAAGCCGGGGATCGCCTGCGGGGTGAGGACGGGCGCGCCCCCCTCCTGCGGCACCGGCGTCGCAATCAAGCAGACCTGCGCCGCCTGAGCGCGCTTTTCCTCCACCTGCGCGCTGGAAACCATGAGCAGGGCTTTGGTGTACGCGGCTTCCGCCGGACACATCTCCCCTGCTTCCACCAGAGAATTCCCGTATTCCACCCTGGCATCATACAGCCGCTGGAACACGTCCCGGTAATCGGGCGCCGACGCATACAGCGCTTCGAGTTCGGCAATCGCGCGTTCCCAATCCACGCCCCAGAAGCGCAACGCCGAGCGATACCGCGCTGCCAGCGAACGCTGATTGGCGGCGTTCACGTCCAGCGGACGTAAGGCCACGGCCTGATCCAGGTAGAAGATTCCTTCTTCGAGCTGCTCCTGCTCCAGAAAAGCCATACCCGCGTTATAGAGGCTGTCGAAGAGCATGGCTTCCACTTCCGCAGCGCGATAGTCGCGATCCAGCGCCCGCAGTTGAGTGAGGCTGCTGGCAGCCTCGGTCCAGTTCTGCGCGGTATAGGCGCTCTGAGCCTGTTGGAACAGAATTTCGGTGAGCGACTGCACGGCCTCAGAGGTGGGAGTAGGTTTCGCCACCAGGCGCGCCTCGGCCTCGGCCAGGCCCTGCGCGGCGAGGCTGTTCCCCGGATCCAGCCGCAAGACATACTGGAAATGCGCCCGCGCCCGCTCGTAATCGCCGTTGTTGAGCGCCACCAGGCCATTTTGATAATGCTCATCCAGCGTCGCCTGCCGCTGCGCCTCCCGATCGCGCTCGCCGTAATACAGCCCGGCGTATCCCGCCCCGGCCACAGCGGCGACAAAGAGCACCAGCGCCAACAGGATCAGGGCCACGCGCCAGAGGACGTGATGGCGAGGACGGCGCACAGCGGGCTCCCCCGCCGGCGGCAGCTCCTCGGAGATGGATTCAGAGAGCACGGTATCGTCTTGAAGAGAGGTCGTCGAAGTCACGCCGCATCAATCCCATTCGTGGTCCCATTCGTGG
>JAAZNO010000038.1 GCA_012798275.1 Chloroflexota bacterium | reverse complement strand
GGCGCGGGGTTCATCGGCTCTCATCTCGCGGAGGCCCTGTTGGCCCAGGGCTGGGAGGTGACCGTCATTGATAATCTTTCGACGGGGTGCTTCGATAACATTCAGCATCTCGTGGCCAATCCTCATTTCAAGCCGGTGATTGACACCATTACCCACGAGGTGGTGCTCGACCGTCTTGCCGGGGAGTGCGATGTGATTTTCCATTTGGCCGCGGCGGTGGGAGTGGAGCTGATCGTGCACAATCCCGTTCACGTCATTGAGACCAATGTCCTGGGGACGCACGCTGTCTTGCAGGCCGCGGCGCGTTATCGCAAAAAGGTGCTCATTGCTTCGACCTCGGAGATTTATGGCAAGAGCGACAAAGTCCCCTTCAGCGAGGATGCGGATCGCGTGCTGGGGCCGACGACCAAGGCCCGCTGGAGTTACTCCGATTCCAAGGCCGTGGATGAGTTCCTGGGACTGGCGTATCAGCGCCAGATGGACCTGCCGGTGGTGATCTTCCGGTTGTTCAACACGATCGGCCCGCGCCAGACGGGACAATACGGCATGGTGGTGCCGCGCTTCGTCCGGCAGGCGCTCAAGGGGGGGCCGATTACCGTGTACGGCAACGGCAGTCAGACGCGGTGTTTCTGCAACGTGCAGGACACAGTCCGCGCGCTGCTGTCGCTGGCGGAAACCCCTCAAGCCGTGGGGCAGGTTTTCAACGTGGGGACGATGGAAGAGGTGACGATCCTGGATCTCGCGCAACAGGTGTGGGAGGTCGTGTTACGCTGCGTCCCCGAGGTGCGGGCGCCTGCGGAGCGGGTGGTCTTCATCCCCTACGATCAGGCCTACGAACCCGGCTTCGAGGACATGCAACGGCGTGTGCCCGACATCAACCGCATCAAGGCGCTGACCGGCTGGGAACCTCGTGTCCCCCTGTTGCAGACCCTGGAGCAGGTCGTCACGCACATGGCGCAGGCAGCGGCCAAGGAGGCCCTTTCAGAGCGTCGGACTTCTTGAACGTGGAAACGTGTGAAGGCGCGAACGTGGAAACGTAAGGGATTCGCTGATTCGCCTATTTGCCGAGGAGAAAAAGGGGATGGGACATTATCTGGTAACGGGCGGTGCCGGGTTTATCGGCTCGCATATCGTGGATGAATTGGTGCGCCGCGGCGAGACGGTGCGGGTGCTGGACAATTTCTTCAGTGGCCGCCGGGAGAATATCGCGCAGCATCGCGGGCGCATTGAGGTGGTGGAGGGCGACCTGCGTGACCTGGAGACGGTCCGCCGCGCTGTCGCGGGGATGGAGTATGTGCTGCATTTGGGAGCCATTGCGTCGGTGCCGCGCTCGGTGGCGGCGCCGCTGGCGTCGCACGAGGCCAATGCGACGGGCACGCTTCACGTGCTGCTCGCGGCGCGCGACGCGGGGGTGCGACGGGTCGTCTATTCCTCTTCCTCATCGGTGTACGGCAACGGGCCGACGTTGCCCAAGCATGAGGCCATGGCGCCGCAGCCGCTTTCTCCTTACGCTGTCTCGAAGCTGGCCGGAGAGCAATACTGCATGGCTTTCCATGAGGTCTACGGCCTGCCGACCGTCGGGCTGCGCTATTTCAACGTCTTCGGGCCGCGGCAGGATCCCACCTCGGAATATGCGGCGGTCATTCCCCGCTTCATCACCGCCATGCTGCAGGGCCACTCGCCCATCATCTACGGCGATGGGTTGCAGTCGCGGGACTTCACCTACGTGGCCAACGTGGTTGCCGCGAACCTGCTCGCTTGTGAGCGTGATAGCGCCATGGGTCAGGTGATGAATGTGGCGCTCGGCGAACGCATCACGTTGTTGGAACTGGTCGAAGATTTGAACAGCATTTTGGGGACGCAGTTGGCTCCGCGATTTGAGGCGGAACGTCCTGGTGATGTCAAACACTCCCAGGCGGACACCTCGCGCGTGAAGGCCGTGTTGGGTTTTGAGCAGCGTGTAGATTTCCGCAGTGGGTTGCGTGAGACGGTGCAGTGGTTCCGTGAAGCGAGCATGAAGTAGTTGCGGGAGCATTTCTCGCTGGGGCAGATGAGGCGTTTCGAATCGAGTTGTGGGGTTGAAGGAGGAAGTACGATGCAGCCAAAAGATCTTATCGGCACTACGATGGGGCAATACCAGATTCTTGACGAACTGGGACGCGGCGGAATGGCCGTGGTTTACAAGGCGTGGCAACCTTCTTTGCGCCGCTATGTGGCGTTGAAGGTCCTGCTGCCTTATCTGGGAGGTGATCTAGAGTTCATTCAGCGCTTTCAGCAAGAGGCGATCGTGGCTGCCAACTTGAGCCACCCTCACATCGTGACCATTTACGAGGTGGGCCAGCAGGAAGGCTACATTTTCATCGCCATGGAGTATGTTGAAGGCAAGTCGCTGGAGCAGGTGGTCCTTGATCAGGGCGCCTTGCCGTTGGAGCGGGCGATTCGGATCCTGCGGCAGGTAGCGGAGGCATTGGATTATGCACACAAACGGCGCTTTCTGCACCGCGATATCAAACCGGCGAATATCCTGCTCGCGGAAAACGACCGGGTCGTGATTACAGATTTCGGCATCGCGAAGGCCCTGGAGGGGTCGGGTGCGACCGCGCGGCTCACCGCGAGCGGCACGGTACTGGGAACGCCGGCGTACATGTCGCCGGAACAGATTCAGGGGTTGCCGGTAGATCACCGCAGTGATCTTTATGCGCTGGGGATTGTGGCGTATGAGATGTTGAGCGGACAGGTACCCTTCGATGGGACTACGACGGCGCTCCTGTACGCGCAGGTCAACAATCCGCCGCCCGCCATTTCCCGCCTGACGCCGGGGCTGCCCGCGCATGTGGAATGGGTCATCTCGCGGATGCTGGCCAAGCAACCTGAGGAACGCTTCATGACTGCCGGCGAGTTTGTCGAGGCGCTGGCGGGGGGCGCTGGTGTGACGGCCATGCCGGCTCCCGTCAGTTCGCCGAGGCCGACTCCGGCCCCGCGGGGCGGTACGGCGGTCATGCCGCCGGGAGCTGGCGTCCCGCCGCAGTCTTACGTTCCTCCCACATCTTCCCCGGCGCCGCCGGCCTATGGGGCGCCCCCCGGAGGCTTGCCAGTCGGGAACTCGCCGGCGGGATATGGCTACCCGTCCACACAGGCGGCGCCGCCGGCCTATGGGACGCCCCCTGGGGGCCTGCCGGTCGGGAACTCGCCGGCGGGATATGGCTATCCGTCCACACAGGCGGCGCCGTCGCCAGCTGCGCCAGCGTATGGCTATCCGCAGCCGGGGTACTCAACGGGAGCGCCGGCCTGGCCTGAGGCTGCTCCCGCGAAACCGAAGCGCGCTGCGTGGCCCTGGCTGGTGGGCGGCGGCCTGGTCCTGGTGATTGTGGCCGCTGCGGCAGTGTTGGGGTATCTGCTTTTGGGAAGAGAGAGGCC
>JAAZNO010000342.1 GCA_012798275.1 Chloroflexota bacterium | reverse complement strand
GAGAGGGTTCCAGGGAACGAGTGTTGGCTCTTGCATGTTTGTACAAGGTACGTTAGAATAGATGTAGAGAGGGTGAGCCAAGAGGGGGCAGTATGGGAAACGCGCCGATCCCGGGTTCCAAAGAAGATACCCTGGTTCAAGACCTGCACAGCGTCTTCATCGCCGTGGGCATTCTCACTGCCGGGTTGAGTATGCTGATTTTCGCCGCCGGCAGTCGCACGTTCGCCTTGCAGATCCCTACGCGCCCCCTCACCGGGCTGGCTTTTGGCACCCTGCTGTTTAGCCTGGGCGGGTTGTACGGACTGGAGCGAGGCTGGCCGGCTCATACCCTGGCATGGGTGGCGATGATCGTCTACACGGTGTTGGTGACCGTGGTCGTGCACCTCACCGGCGGACCGATGTCCCCTACGGTGGCGTTGTACTTGCTGCTGGTGGTGGGCGCCGCCTTCCTGCTGGGGCAGAAGGGCGCGGTCGGCGTAGGCCTCGTGAGCGCCATCGGCTATGGCGTCGTCTTACTGCTGCTGTATTGGGGAGTGATTGACCTCGTCCCCATCTGGGGACTGTCTATTGATGCTACCTCTTTGGGCGGGCTGTTGCTGGTCAATTGGGTGACGTTGTGCGTGCCGATGATGGTGACGTCCATGCTGGCCGGCGCGGTGACCGAACGTCTGCACCGCTCGAATCGCGAGTTGCGGGAATCCGAGCGCTTGCGGCAGAACCTCACTGACATGCTCGTCCACGATCTGCGCAATCCCATCACCTCCCTGCTCGGCGTGCTGGACTTGCTGGGGATGATGTTGGGCGATCATCTGACCGAGACCCAGCAACAGCTGCTCAGCAACGCCCGTCACAGCGGGCACATGCTCATCACCATGGTGAGCGAGATGCTCGATGTGAGCAAGATGGAAGCCGGCAAATTGCAGTTGACGTTGGAGCCGGTGCATCTCCCGACGCTGTTGCAGGAAAGTGCCGCCGCCGTCGCGGGGCTGGCACAGTTAGAGGAGCTGACCCTGCGCGTCGAGGCTGACCCGCAGATACCGGCTGTCATGTGCGATCGGCAGCTCATCGGGCGGGTGGTCGCCAACTTGCTCTCCAACGCCATCAAGCACACCTCTGAGGGGGGCGTCATCACCCTGCGCCTGGAACGCCGTCCCGTTGAAGCGGTCATCAGCGTGGAGGACACGGGCAGCGGCATCCCCCCGGAGTTCCTGGGGCGCATTTTCGAGAAGTTCACGCAGGCGGAGAAAGACGCTCGAGCGCATCGCGGCACTGGCCTGGGACTCACCTTCTGCAAAATGGCGGTGGAAGCCCATGGCGGCCGCATTTGGGTGGAGAGCGAATTGGGTAAGGGCAGCACCTTCTCGTTTGCGTTGCCGGCGTGACGGCGTAGAGGTAAGGGGCAAGGGGTGCTGGGTGATGGGATAGACGGTTGATTGTTTTTAACAGGGCAGGACAGGAGATGTAGCGATGAAGATGAGATGGTTCAGCGCGATCGTACTCTTGAGTTTGTTGATGCCTGCTGGCGTTGCCTACGGCGCTTCCCTGCCTCAAAATCCCCCTGCTGAAGAAACTGTGGTTTCACCTGCCTGGGAGCTCGTGATCCCGACCGCATGGACGCGCTTCTGGCGTTCCCCCGCGTATGACCTCAACCGCACGGTGTACGCGATCGCCGGCGACGAGCTGCGGGTGAGCACCGACGACGGCGATTCCTGGCAGACGCTGTACCGCGCCGACGGAGAGCTGCGCGCCCTGGCTTTCGATCCGACGGCTGCCTGGAATCCGACGCTGTTCGTCGCCGGCGCTGCGGGCGATTCGACCGGCTACGTGCAGCGCTCCACTGACGGCGGATTGAGCTGGCAGACGGTCCTGACAGACCCGGAGAAGTCTTTCCGGGACGTCGCGGCGGTTCGAGGGGCGACGGGCGCGCTGGTGGTTTTCGCCGCTGGCGAGGATCACCTCTGGCGTTCCGCCGATGGCGGCGAGAGCTGGACGCCGCTCCATGCCGCTCTGCTTGAATTTGCGTCCCTCGATCACCTCTTCCCCTCGCCGGATTTCGCCGCCGATGGCACTGTGTACCTTACTGGCTTCAATCCTCCCCTCCGCTCCACCGACGGCGGGCTGACGTGGCAGCAGATTTCAATCTCATGGGTGGACATCCCCCGTGAGGTGAGCTTCTCCCCGAATTACGCCGCCGATGGGACGTTGTGGGTGAGCTATTTCTGGATCGAGGGCAGCGGGGAGGAGGACCTCCCCATGAACGGCATCGTCCGTTCCACGGATCGCGGGCTGACCTGGCAGAAGGCCCGCGAGGGGCTGCCCGTGGACTGGCCCGACGGTTGGATTCTGGGGCTGGCGGTCTCGCCGGAGTATGCCGCCGATCAGGCCCTGTTTACGGTGGAGCGCGTCGCGACCGGCGAGGGAACTGCCTGTGAGTTTTACCGCAGCCACGATCGCGGCAGCACGTGGGAGCTGCAGGGGCTGACGCCGAATGTCATGCCTCACGGGTTGGTCGCCGTCCGGCGCGATTTGCTCTTCCTGTCGACCGATCACGGCCTGTATCGCCTCCGCACCCCCTGCTGGGAATGGCTGCGCAACGGCAATTGCGAGCAGACCACGGCCTGGGACTTTCCGGCGACGCCCATCACTGCCGACTACAGCCTGGAGCAGGCGCACAGCCCTTCCCGCTCCTTGCGCGTGGGATTGACGACCGCTGCGAACCAGCTGGGCTATTCCTCGGCGCGGCAGCGGATCAGTCTGCCCTCGACGCTGGTGACCGCGACGCTGAGCGCCTGGCTCTACCCGCTCTCGACGGAAGTGCAGCTGGCGCAGCTCGACGCCGGGGTGCAGCGTCTCCCGTCGGCGATGGTCGGCGACGCGCAATACGTGCTGCTGCTCGACGATCAGGGCCTCATTCTGGAGCGCTTGCTCTGGACCCGTTCCAACAGCCGCCAATGGAGCCATTACAGCTTCGACTTGAGCGCCTACATCGGGCGGAGCTTCTGGCTCCTCTTCGGCGTCTACAACGACGGGAGTGGGGGGAAAACGGGCATGTATGTGGATGACGTCTCCCTCTCCGGCTGCCAGACACCCTCTGCGCCGCCGGAGCTGCCGGCGCCGCAGACCCATTCCATTCCCCAGGACTTTCTGCTGAGCGACGCGGCCGGCCCGCAGCGCAGCCCGGCGCTCGCCTACAACGCCGGCGATGACGAATACCTGGCAGTCTGGACGAGCGTGCGTGAGGCGGCGACGTCGGATATCGTGACGCAGCGCCTCAACCGCGATGGGCGGCTGTTGGGCCCGGCGGTGACCCTCACCGTCAGCCCGACGCTCCGGGCGCAGCCCGCTGTGGCTTACCTGACGGGCGTTGAACGTTACCTGGTGGTCTGGGAGGAGCGCTCGGCGGTTGACGGTCTGGCCGATATTTACGGGAGATGGGTCACGCGCGCGGGGTTGCCGGATGGCAAGGTGTTCCCCATCGTAGCGGCGGAAGGCGCGCAGAGTGGGCCGCAGGTAGCCGCTGCTGCTGACGCCGCCCTTGTGGTGTGGACCGATATACAGGCGTCGCCCGCGCGCGTGCGAGGGCGGCAGGTGCATGGCGCGGGCACTCTGGGCGCGGCGATCCTCGACATTTCCGACGGCGCGGGGGCGGCGGCTTTCCCCGCCGTGGCTTTCAGCCCGGCTTTGAGCGAGTTCGTGGTCGCCTGGGAGGACCGCCGCGGCGAGGTGTATGAGACTATTTACGCGCAGCAGGTGACCGCCGCGGGCGAGCTTGACGGCAACAACGTCGCGGTCAGCGCTGCGTCCGGTGCGCAACGGCGGGTTGCCGTGACGGCGAACTCCACCAATGGGCGGGTGCTCTTCGTCTGGAACGACTGGCGCCTCGCTACGCCGCAGCTCTACGGCCGGGAGCTCGATTTCAGCGTGGACCTCCCGCAGCCGCCGGAGTTCCGGATCAGCACGGCTGTCATTGCGGAAGGCGCGCCGGCCCTGGCCTTCTGGCCTGACTCAAACGGCTATCTCGCCATCTGGCAGGCGCCGACGGGGGAGGGTGACCTGCTGGCGCGGCGTGTGCTCAGCGGCGGGCTGCCCTGGGGGCTGCCGACGCCTGTGAGCGATGACCCGCGCGCTCAAACGGACCCGGCGCTGGCCGTGGCGACCGCCTCCGATCCCGATACGGCGGTGGTGGTGTGGCAGGATGCGCGCGCCGGCTCCAACACCGGCATCTACGGTCAACGCCTCCAGCGCAATGGAGGGCGACTGGGCCTGCACTTTGGGCTGACGGGATTGCCGCGTTTGCAGACGCGCCCCGCCCTTGCTTATAGTAACACCTCCGATCGGTTTCTGGCGACGTGGGCTACCGTGTTCGGCGGCGGCGGCAATCAGAGCACGGCGGTGCAGGCGTATCTGCTGGAAGGAGAGGGTTCCCTGGCGAGCGCGCCCCTCACGCTCACGGAGCACATGCTCACGGAGACGACCGGCGTCTCTGTCGCCTGGGATTTTTGGGAGGACGACGAGTTTCTCGCGGTGTGGAGCGCCGCTGAGGGCATTGTCGGGCAGCGGGTTGTCGCGGATGGCAGCCTCAGCGGCGGTAACTTTGTCGTCGCGGCGCTGCCGGCGACACTGCGTGCGCCCTTTGTTGTCGCGGGCTCGAATGTGTACCTGGTCGTCTTCGAGGCCACCAAGCCCCTGAGCCGGACGACGGACATCTACGGGCAATTGCTCATGCACGACGGCGCGCTTTTGGGCGACGAGGTCAACATCTCCCGCCTGGAGGTCGCCGGGCAACAGGCATGGAATCCACACGCGGCGTATGATGCCGTCAACAACGTCTTTTTCGTGGTCTGGCAGGAGCAGGATCCCGCCAGCCCGGACGTCCCGCGATGGGACATTGCCGGACAGGTGCTGGCGGGCGAGGACGGCAGCCTGCTGGGATCGCGGCAGCTGCTGACGCATACGCCAACGCTGCAAGAGAGTCAGCCGCGTATCGCCTGGACCGGCCCAGAGGAGCGCGCTTTCTACCTCGTGGTCTGGGCTGCTTTTGACATGGAGACCGGTCAATCCGAGATCATGGCGCGCCGTCTGGATGAGTCTGGTGTGCCTGTGGGGGAGATATACCCGCTCACGGCGACGGCGACGGAACAGGAGGGACGCCCGGCGCTGGGCTATGATCCTTTCGGGCGGCGTTTCCTGGTGGCCTGGGACATCATGGTCCAGGGAGAAAGCGCCGCTTCCGCGATTCAGGGGCGGTGGCTGAACCCGGCGGGGCTGCCGGTGGAGGAGCTGCTCTCATTTGCCGGGGCATCCGATAGCACACGCAACTCGCCGGCCGTCGTGGCGCGGTCGGGACGGGGCAGCTGGCTGGTCGCCTGGGAGGACGGGCGTGTGGATACGGCGCTTGAACACCTCAACATTTACGCGCGGCGCATCGCCAGTCAGCGCCGCGTCTTTCTGCCGCTGGTGTTGAAATCGTAGCCATCCTCCGAAATGGGGACGCGCTGCCGTCAAAGGGGGGAGTTCGCCCCGGAGGCGTGGGGAAAATCTGAAGCCGGTGACAATCGTTCCAGCAGTGTCGGGAACGAGGTGACGACCAGATCGGCCGGCTCTGGCGCGGCCTTCGAATCGGGGCCGGCTTCAAACAGGCAGGTGCGCATTCCCGCCGCGCGCCCGGCCTGCAGGTCCAGAGCGCGATCGCCGATGAGGAGCGTCGTCGCCGGCGTCAGCCCGTGGCGGGCGACGAGGGCGTTGAGTGCGGTGGGATCGGGTTTGCGGGGGAAGGGATCCTCTGCGGTGATGCTGTCGCTGAAGTACGCCTCCATTCCGTGGGCGGCTAACAGCGCGTTGAGGGAGTCGCGCCCGCGGTGAGTGACGATGAAGTTGCGTCCGCCGCGGGCGCAGATGGCTGCGCAGACCTCTTTCACGCCGGGAAAGGGCGGTTGCGCCTCTGGGCCGATGGCGTTGTAGCGGCGTCGGAAGGCGCTTTCCAGCGCGTCGGCGTCTATCCCCGTTTCGTGAGCCAGGATGGAGATGGCGTAGTGGGTGGATTCGCGCGCCAGCTGCAGGATCCGCTCCAGGGGAATCTGCGCGCCAAATTCGCGCAGGGCGGCGTCGAAGGCTTGGGTCACCGCCGGGTAGGTATCGAAGAGCGTGCCGCCCGCGTCCCAAATAATGTCGTGGATCACGAAATTTTCCATCTCCAACCCTGCTTGCTCCAACCCTGCT
>JAAZNO010000341.1 GCA_012798275.1 Chloroflexota bacterium | reverse complement strand
CGTCCCCCGGCTCGGCTGGCTGGCCAGGCGGCGGGCCGCGCGCTTGCCGGGCCAGAAAAGGCCGAAGTGCTCCGCGTCGGCTTCGTCGTCCTCCAGGTGCTCACCTAGCGCTGCGCGCAGCGTCTCCCAGTTAATGCGTCCATCGGCAAAGGCTTCGGGAACCACGGCGCGCAGTTGCGCCAGGCGGTCCTCGTCAAAGGTAAAAGTGGGGTGTAGTTTGGTGATGGGCATGGGGCCTCCTTGTTAAACTCAGGGTCATAACTGCATACGGACGATCAACGGCTATCAACCGGTCATTCGTCGGCGATCGTTGGTCGGCCACCGCATTCTAACCGCGCCAGGAACCGTGCTGCCGTGAGAATCGGGATACCGCCGACTTCCTGCAAATCCAGCCAATGCCGGGCGCCGCTCACGCTGACCGCCACGCGGCTCCTCCTCGCGCCAGCGCTCAGGCAGCCATCGTCGGGATCGCCTAAGGGGATGTCGTGTCCAGGTCCTCCAGCACCAACACCGGCAAGACCGGCGTGACTCGTGTCAGGTCGCGGTCGTTGGTCACGAAGAGTGTCGCACCTCCCAACAGCGCCGTTGCAAATTGCAGCGCATCGGCGGGACGCAGGCGATATTGCGCGCGCAACTGGGCGGCCTGGTGTGCAATGCCTGGCGTCACGTCGAGGACCATCAAATTGGGGAACTGCGTCAGCGCCGTCTCGTAGCGCTGCGCGATTTCCGGCTGCCCCAACTGCCACGGGCGCGCCGTCAATTCCATCAACGTCACCACCGAGGTACAGGCGCTCCACCGGCTGGCTTCCACGCCGGCCAGCAGCGGATACGTCAGCGAGGAATATCGGGGATGGCGTTCCAGGTGATAGATGAAGACCGAAGTATCGAGTCCCAGGCGGGTATGACCGATCAGTGCGTCGGCGAGGGTTCCCATGCGTCGCGCTCCTCGTGGAGATAGGCGTCGGTATCTACGCCCTTCCAAATCTCCTGATGCAAGCCCGCCAGATAATCGGTGTAACTGCCGGACGGCGCCGGCAGGGGGGATTCCTGTATCTGACGGAGCAATTGCTCATAGCGCGCATATTCCACCAGCACCACAATAGGCCGCCCGTGCTGCGTGATGTACACGGCGTCTCCTTCTGCCTGCACGGCCTCAATCACATCAGTCGTCCGCCGTCGCAAATCGCTGATAGGCATAATCTTGACCGCCATGGCCCGCTCCTTTCCGGCATAGCCACAAATTCGACAATGAATTTGATGTCATATTTATCATCATTATAGTCAAGGGCCACCGCTCTGTCAATGCCAGATCTCCCCTTCAGCCGACCGATCTTTCCTCACCGCCCGAAATCTGCCCGCAGCTCCGCCGTATCCGGTGCGGCCTCCAGCCCGGCGGCGCGCCAGTGCTCCTGTTCGGCATCCGGTGGCGGATCCACAAAGTAGGGGCGCAGCGCCGGCTCACCCGCGTCACGATAGCCCGGTTTCCAGGCATACTCGCGGAAGCTGGTGCACGAGAAACGTGCATCGCAGTTGCGGCAGATACGGGCTGCAAAGCGCTCCCGACGCGCGCCAGGCAATTCCACGTTCAAATCGGCCACCGGGCGCGGCGCGAAGCGGTTTTCCTCAATCGCATCCACCACTGCGCCGAACGCCCGGATCGTCTCCTCCACCCGACGCTCATCGAAGGCGATCGGAATCACCGGTTCCCAGCGTTCGAGGTGATACGCCAGCATGTCGGGGTCGCCGCTCGCTAATGCATCCTGCAGCGTCTCGGGGAAGGCCGTAGCGATCACGGCCATCTCATCCAAATCCTGCTGACGCAATTCCTGCCAGATGTGAGCGTAGACGTTGAGCTGCTGCTCATAGTCCTCCGGGTTAGCCCGCACGAAGTCGGCGTCGTGCGTCTTCACGTCGTACATCACCGTGCGCCCCTCCTCCTGGAGGATGTCCACCACGCCTTCGATCGTGTACTCGCGTCCCTGGGGCGTCTCACAGCCGGGCAGACTTAGATGCACCTCGGTATCTGTCACCGCCTCGGCAATAGCGCGCAGCTTGCGCCAATAGAGCAATACCTGGTTGAGCGCCGTCTCTTTGACGTTGGGGGCCAGTGCCTGCCCGGATTCCAGCCGCAGCTGCTCGTAGTTCTGCTCGAACGTCGCGCGGATGAAAGCTTCAATCTCTTCTTCGTAGGCCATGCTCATCCTCTTTCTTCATAGCCAGACCGGTCGCTCGTCGTCCGTTCTCTGCCCTCTCGGCGTCGAATCAATTCGTGGTGCAGGTCTTCCAACGTGCTATGCACCAGGCTGCCGAAAAACATCGTCTCCGAGCGCGCTGGCGCAAAGCCATACTTGCGGAAGATCATGTATTGGCGCGGGCAGCGCTGGTACATGAGATAATCCGCCGTGAATGAGTAGATTTTGGGCAATGGCGCTTCCTGCAGCTGCGCTGGAGGGATTGTCGCCGGATCCAACGCCGGAATACGTGGAAAATTGGCGTCCAGCAAAGCTTTGAACGGTTCATTCATGTGTTGCCCGCGCCCCTGATAATGCGCCAACACTAACAGGTTCCTGGCCCGCGACAGCGCCACATAGAACATTCGCATCGCATCCAATTCACCCATCCGCTCCAGCGGCTCACCCGGCTCGCGCTCCAGAAACGGGCGCACCAACACCTCGGCGTCCGCCGGTTCGCGGGCGTCCTTGCGTGGATTGCCCAACACCACCACCGGGAACTCCAGCCCCTTGGCCTGATGGATGGTCAAAAACGGGATGCGTCCCTTCGGAAAAGGATCTTCCGCATCCTCGATCTCTGTCTCGCCGCGCCGATAGAGCGCGAAAAGATATGAAGCAAAGAAAATACGGTTGAACAAGCCGTCCACAAAGAGCTCGGCCGTGAGGATGGGCGCTTGCTGATCCATGAACCGCGCCAGGTATTGCGTGATGAGGCCGAGGTTGCTCACCGGCCCCTCGTCGTGGCCCGTCTCCGCCTGATCAAACATCTGCTTGAGGTGTTCAAAGCCGCACAGCTGGTAGAAAAGATCCAGCAAACTCCAATCCAGGGACGTCACACGCCGAACCACGTAACGGAGCGTCACCGGTTGGCCCTGCGCCGCGCGGCGCTCCACTGCCTGGTCCAGGAACTTGCTTGCCAGCAGCTGCTTACCCCGTTCGGAAAGGCGGGGGGCATTGTGCAGCACCCGCTTCATCACCTGAAGCTGGTAGGGTGCATCCAGGTCCCAACGATGTTGCTCCGCCACTTCCATCAGGGCATGATAATCTTGTGCGGCGCGCACCAGCTCGCCCCGCCGATCCTTGACGAACTGCTCCAACCGGGGGTCGGCTTGCATCAACTGCTTGCCGTTAGCTTCCACCCGCGCCAGCCAGTCATGATAAGCGCTGTAATCATGTCCCGGCAGATCGGCCCGCGACGGGCAGCCAAAAATCTGCACGAAAATGCCGAATACATCGCAAGCTTCTTCCACATCCAGGAAACGTCCGGCGCGGGGCGCATACACCTTCAGCCCTACCGCCTCCAATGCCGCTTTCATCCGGCTTACCGGCTGGGTCATCTCGCCCTGATATTTCAGACTGGGGAACAAGAAAGCAATTTGATTGGGGTCTTCTACTTTGCCCGCGTCCAGCAAGGCGCGCACCAGCGTCGCAATTTCTGCGCACACCGCGGTCGGCTCGGCCGGCGTGCTGGCAACCACTGCCGGCAAGGGGTCGCACTGGTATGGCTGGATGTCCTTATCCATCACCCGATAAAAGCCGGGTTGTCCATCTCCTTTGGCCCAATTTGTCTGTTTCATGAAGGCAGTGTAAAAATCCACGATGTGTTTGCGGGAACGGTAGGTAGTTGCCAGCGAAATCCGGCGCGGCGTCAGGCTCAGATAAGCCTGACAGCGGGTTGGGAACTCCACGAAGTTCTCCACCGTCGCACCCCGGAAGCGGTAAAGCGCCTGGTCGTCGTCACCGACCACGCAGAGATTGCCGGTTCCGCTCGCCAGTTTGAAGAAAATCCGCTCCTGGATTGTGTTCGTGTCCTGGTATTCGTCCACAATCACATGCCGGAAGGCCTTTCCGGCGTCGGGGAAGGCCATCAAAGCGCGATAGGCCTCTTGCTGCAGAAGCGAGAAGTCCGTCAGCGCGCCCTCCTCGGTGGTCAACGAATCCCGATATGCCATGTAGAGGCGCAACAGCAGCGCTACCTGCGTCGGGTCGCGCTTCCATTGCTGGAAGTAAGCGCGCAATTGCCCATCGTCATTGGCCAGCCGTTCCAGTGCTACGGCGGGGTCGAGACACTCTTCTGAAAAGCGGTTGAAGATCGCAATGCAATGGGTCACCGCCACATGCTTGGATTGTGAGGGACTGCCGAAAGCGGCATTGACGGCGGCATTGGGATCCACACCCAGTCCGGCGGCTGCGGTCACGGTGGCCCAGGTGCGCGCTTTGGAGAGATGAAAGTATTGATCCAGCTCATCCAAAAGCGTGGGCGGGCGGTTGCGCTGCCGCCCGGCCGAGAAACGCCGCCGGTCTGAGAGCAGGCGTTGGCAGAGCGAATGGACCGTGCCGATGTACATCTGGCTCAAGTCATACGGCTTGCCGTTCAAGTTCGTCACCAGGCCGAGCAACGATTGCAAGCCCTCTCTGAGTTGCAGTGCGGCCTTTTCAGTAAAGGTGGAGAGGAAAATTTCTCCTGGCGCCACATCATGAAAAACGATGAGATTCACCGTCCGCCACAGGAGCACCCGCGTCTTGCCGGAGCCGGGGCCAGCAGTCAGGTAGAGCGGCCCCTCCACATGGAGAATCGCCTCACGCTGCGCGTCATTAGGCTGGAAGTGCGCTAATTGCCAGAGCTTTTCCAGCGTGACTGACCGATCTGTAAGCAGCGGCACCTGTTGCTCAAAGGTGGTCATGCTTTCAGGGCCTTTCGTGTGAGAAGATCGAGCACCTTGCCGCCGGGTTGCAGGCTAATGGCGGTGTAGCGGTGGGCCAGAGCGATCGGGACCACAGCATTCCGGTACAGGTCGCTCTCCAAAAGATTGAGCAGGGCAAGCGCTGTGGGTAATTGAGGGTAATTCTCGAATCGCACCTTCTCTATCAGGAAGTCTATGCCGGGCTCATCCTTGGAGGTATAGGGGTACGGCAAGCCAAACACAAAAACCCGCCCTGTTGGCGTTTTGTAGATGAAGTCCTGTCCGTAGTACGTCTCATAGCCGAAGCCATTATGCGCTGCTTCGCGTCCGGCAAGGATATACTGGTAACGATACTCATCATCAATGGCGAACAGGCGGTCGTT
>JAAZNO010000340.1 GCA_012798275.1 Chloroflexota bacterium | reverse complement strand
GCCCCGAAGAACAGCCGCAGCATCGGCTCTATCTGCCCGAGTTTGCGATTTCCCGCACGCCGATCACCAACGCGCAATATCTCGTCTTCTTGCAAGCCACCCATTACAGGCCGCCGTCGCACTGGCGTTTTCTGCGCTGGAGGATTCGCCGCATTCCGGCCCAGCAGGCGGAGCATCCGGTGATCAACATCTCCTGGTACGATGCGGTCGCCTATTGCAAATGGCTCACGCAGTACACGGGCAAATCCTATCGCTTGCCGAGCGAGGCCGAATGGGAAAAGGCAGCGCGCGGCGCGGACGGCCGCCGGTTTCCCTGGGGGGATGAATGGGACGAGGCCCGCTGCAACATCGCCCCATCCAAAGAGCACACCACCCCCGTCAACGCCTTTCCCGCCGGCGCGAGTCCCTACGGCGTGCTCGACATGGTAGGCAATGTCTGGGAATGGACCCGCAGCCTGTGGGGCATGAATCTGCGCGCTCCCACCTTCGGTTATCCCTACGATCCTGACGATGGGCGCGAGAATCAGGCCGCTCCAGAGTTCATCCGGCGGGTGCTACGCGGCGTTTCGTTCTACAACGACCCGCACATGGCCCGTTGCGCTGCGCGCTATCGCTACAGTCCCCACAACCGCTTCGACAGCGTCGGCTTTCGGGTGGTCATCTCATGAGGTTGTGTCCCCACGCCGGTTTCCCCGCGACGCCCAGCCTCCTGACCAGGAGCCGCCCATGCATAAAATAGATCAACGCCTCTGGGACAGCTGGCGTCGCCGGCACGCTTTCCTTCACCCCCATGGGTTTTACCCCGTGGCCTTCGCCACCGCCCTCTGCGTGGGACTGTTTGCAGTGCGCGCCTACCTGAGCCGCAGCTGGACTTTCCACTTCCTGCTGTGGAATCTCTTTCTGGCATGGATTCCCTACCTGTGCAGCCTGGGGACGGCCTACCTTCACCGTCGTTATCCGCGCCGCTGGCTGTTGCTGCTGCCGCCGACGGCGGTGGGACTGGCGTTTTTTCCCAATGCGCCCTACATCATCACCGATTTTCTGCATCTGGCGGATCGGCCTCCCATCCCCCTCTGGTACGACATCGGGATGCTCATGAGCTTCGCCTGGACGGGGATTACGCTGGCGGTCTACGCGCTGCGCATTTTCCAAAACATCGTTCGCGCGCTGATAGGCGCCCTGTTCAGCTGGGGTTTTGTGCTGGCGACCCTCGCTGCGAGCGGGATGGGCATCTACCTCGGGCGTTTTTTGCGGTGGAACAGCTGGGATCTGGCCTCACAACCGCGCGCCATCCTCTACGACGTCGCCGTGCGGCTCCGCTCTCCGCTGACGCACCCTCGCGCTCTCGGCGTGACGCTGCTCTTCGCCGCGCTGCTCCTGGTATGTTATCTGGGGCTCACCGCCGGACCCAAGACGCCCGAGGCATGAAACCCCTCAGAAAATGGCTTACGGACGGCCACGGATTTCACGGATCAAAACCAGGACATGCCACCTCCATACAAAAAGACAAAAAGCGGCTCCCTTTCGAGGAGCCGCTTTTTGGCGTCAAACGTCAGCCTACAGCCAGCCCTGCTTCTTGGCGAAGTCGGTGAGAGCGGGCACGACAACCCACTTCCCGTTGTAGGACTGAATCCCCAAAACGATCTGGTAAATCAGCACCGCCGCAGCGATGAAGCAACCAACAAGGGCAAAGCTGAGCACGCCGCCCAGCACGTAGCCGATGACGCTCAAAATGAGGGCCTGCATCGCATTGTACTTGATGAAAGGCCGATTCTTCTTGTCCTCCAGCAAGAGCACGATGATCGGCACCAGCGGCGCGAAAATCCAGCTCAACAACGACCAAAGCTTGTCATCATCAGTGATATCCATCTGTGGTGGAACCATCCCGGGCTGCTGCATAGTAAAACTCCTTTCCTGCCATGAGGTTGTTTGTGACAGCTCAGAATTCCTGGGCTGACTGCCCTAATGGTAGTCCCAAAGAGAAAAATTGTCAAGCCGAAGAGAAAAAGCCCTTCTCGATTCAGCGGCGCTCCCCTCGCGTCTCTACCGCAACCCCCATTGATAACGGCTCGCGCCTTTGAGCAGCACGCGCATGTCCCAGAGGGCGCCTTCCTGGACGGCGCCGAGGACAACGGCGCCGTTCACGCCGGTGAGTGCAAAGGCACTGGCGTCGGCGGACCACGTCACCAATCCCCACTCCACGGGAATGCAGCTGCCATCATCCCCTGCAATGCAACTGGCGGTGAGCAGCGGCACCAGGGTGTCGTCGGCCTCCAGGAAATACAACCCCGCGGCCACCCCCAGGCCCACATCGTAATTGGCAAACGCCAGCCGATCTCCCGGCATCGCCATCCAGCCAAAGGGCGTGAGTTTGCCCGCCACGCTCTGCGGTGAATGCCGCAGCACGCTCCAGTCGGCGCCAGAGGCAATCTCCGTGAGCACCAGCTCACCCCCGGCGCCGCACTCCGAAGTCGAAAGCCACAGCCGATCCGCGCTGCTCCATGCCGCTTGCGGAACCTCGCCTAAACAGCCTTCCTGCAGTTTGCGGAAGCGCCCCGATTGGACGTCAATGAGGTACAGCGCATAGTTGTCCCCGGCCTTCAGGTTCGCCAGCAGCCAGCGTCCGTCGGCTGACCACCCCTCTGGCAGCCACATCGTCGTGCCGGAGGCGCTTTCGGGATTGCCCAGCAAGGGTTCCGTCTCTCCGGAAGGGAGGGCAACCCACCACAGGCCCTCCGCGTCGCTCACGCTGAGCGCAGCGCCATTCGGCGCCAGAGAGAAGCCCACATAGGCGAGCCGATGAGGCAAGGTCACCCGCACCTGATCTCCGGTCTTCCGGTTCACCGTACCCAATTTCCCCGCGCGGGTGAGATACGCCACCGTTTCCCCATCCGGCGTCACGCGATAATCGGTAATCTCGCTGTCCAGCACCTTGACCAGCACCTCGGGTTCGCCACCGGCAGGCCAGCGCCACAGCTGCCCGTCGCGCAGGAAGAAGAGGTCGGCGGGCAGATCGGGCCAGGTCGCCGGTTGGATGGCGCGCCCTTCTAAAGGCAAGTGCTCTGGCAAGGGCAACACCGGCACCTCCGTCGGCGTGACCTCCGGGATCGGCGTCGCGGTACAAGCGCTGCCCAGCAGCACTGCCACGATCACAGCATACAGCAGACGGTGATTCAACGACAATTGCATCTCTGAGACTCCCTCGAAAATGGCCCCGAATGAACCCGAATTTCACGAATCAGATGAGAAATTCCTGGCCCCCGGGGCTGCTACGTCCTCAAACACCGCGCTTCAGCGCGGGTGACTCGTGTCAGGCTGGGGATCCCATCCCCAGCCGCAGCGGTGAGCTGTTGCAGCCTCTGCTCACGGGCTATGGCTCACAGGGTAACTGTTCAGCCACTGACTGAAAAACGGAAGATTTCCTGGCGACTACTGAAGATTGAGAATCAATTTTTGCCCCCTATCCCCTTCCCCTTCCCCCCGCGTGCGCGGGGGGAAGGGGAAACTTTTTTTGTGGGGCTTTGCAGGCGGG
>JAAZNO010000339.1 GCA_012798275.1 Chloroflexota bacterium | reverse complement strand
GGTGTTTGCCCTTCCTGGTAAAGCGTGCTATACTGAAATTGCGTTGAAAGTTTAAAATCCGCGTGAGGGTACGGTCGGAGGCTGGCTGGTGGATGGGGAAAATCCTCTCGAGGCCCGGGTGACGCAATGGGCCGCATGGCTTGAACATCGTGGATGGGCGCGCTTTGCTGTCCCCTGGCTCGCTGTGCTGCGGGTCTGGGGCTTTGTGGGCGCGCAAGTCCTATGGATGCTTTCTCCTTTCTCCCCCTCCGACAGGCTGCCGATCCTCGCCGCGGCGCTGGAACAGCCAGACCTGTGGGAAGCTCTCCAACATCGCCTTGTGGAAGGAGGCGCGCCGAGATGACCACGGACTTGTGGCTCAGGCCTTTGATTGCCCTGGGCATCACCCTTGTCGCCGCGATAGCTCTGACGGTGATTGGAATCCGTCATCGCCAGGCGCCGCCGAGATATTTGCGTGATTTCCCCATTTTCCGCTCCCTCCCAGGCGAGGTGGGACGCGCCGCAGAAGAAGGCGCCCTCATTCACGTCACTCTTGGCAGCGGGGCGCTCACCGGCGAGGACGCGATGACGTCCCTGGCCGCGCTGGAAAGCCTCCACGCGCTCTTTGATCTGGCGGCGGCTTATGACACGCCTCCCCTCATCACGACCGGCGACCCGACGTTGTACGTTCTGGCGGACGATTGGATGCGCCGGGCTTATACCCGCCTGGGCAATCCGGAACGTTATCGCCCGGCGCTGGTGCAATTCATGGCGGCGACGCCCGCGACGTATGCGGCGATGGCAGCGACCTACCTCTCCGAGAAGGGCAGCGGGACGACGATGATGCTGGGCGCCTTCGACCAGGAAGTCAGCCTGTTGACGGATGCGGTGATCCGTCACGGCGGGCGCGCGATCGGCGGGGCGGTATCGCCGCTGGGGCTCGCGCCGCTCTTCACCCTGCTGGAGCCCCAACAGCTGGTCTTGGGCGAGGACCTGTTCGCCGGCGGCGCTGAAGCGACGCAGCGCTCTGTCTTTTGGGCCAGCCTGGGCGTCCAGGATTTTCTGCGCTGGCTGCTCGTCGCCGGCATGGTGCTCACGGCGCTCTTTTCGGTGCTGGGTGTGGGAGGTCATTAGAGATGTTCAAACGTATTCTCCCTACCGCTGTGGCGATCAGCGCCGGGCTGTTGGTGTTGCTGGGCGCGTTCATTCCTGTGGATCCGCTGCCCCAAATCCGGGCGGTGCTCATTGATTGGGCGATGTTCGTGGGGGCCTTTGCCTTTATCCTCGCCTACCTGCAATTACTGCGCGTGCATTTGACGCGGTTGCGGCGCGGCGGGAAGGGCAAGTCCACGAGCCTGTGGGTGATACTATCGGCTCTCGTGGTCTTTGTCCTGGTGCTCTGGCAGGGCCCGGCCGGCGCTGTCGGCCAGACGCTGCTGCGCGGGCTGCTGGCGCCGGGGCAATCGGCGTTGCTGGCGCTGACGGCAGTCACGCTGCTGTTGAGCGGGATGCGCCTTTTCAAGGTGCGGCGCAACCTCGGCAGCGTGCTCTTTCTGGCGGTGGTCCTCGTCATGTTGATAGGCTCGATTCCCCTCGCCATCGTGCCCTATCAGGGGGCCATGGGGACAGTCGTGGGCATGGCGGATTGGCTCCAGCGCGTCCCGGCGCTGGCCGGAATGCGCGGATTGGCGCTCGGTGTGGCGTTGGGCATTCTCTTGACCGGTCTACGGGTGCTCTTTGGCATGACGCGCCCGCACAGTGACGATTGATGGGGGGCGTATGATTCGCTGTCCTAAATGTAATACGCTCAACCGTGACAGCAGCCGCTTTTGCAGCGAGTGCGGTGCGCCGCTTTACCGCACCCGCATCCGCTGCCCGCAGTGTGGCACGTTAAACCCTGTCGGGAATATTTTCTGCGACCAATGCCATACGCGGTTGGTGCCGGCTGAGGAAACGCCCGCGACGCCCGCGGCAAAGCTTACCGAAGAGACTGGCCCTCGCGTGCAGGGAATCTCGCTGCCCACACGTCCAGCTCCGGCCGGCGAGAGTGGCGAGACTGGCGCTCAGCAGCCCATGCCCGATTGGCTGATGGGGTTCCTGGGGCCTGAGACGCCTGAGCCGGGCGAGACGTCTGGCGCGGTGCCCGATGGGCTCGCGGAGCGGGCTGAGGAGACGGC
>JAAZNO010000338.1 GCA_012798275.1 Chloroflexota bacterium | reverse complement strand
GTTGGCCGAGCGACACATCGAGGTGACCTTGACCGAGGCGGCGCGCCATTACCTGGCGGACGTGGGGTATGATCCCGTGTATGGCGCCCGCCCGCTCAAGCGCGCCATCCAGCGCGAGCTGCAAGATCCGCTGGCGCTAGCGGTGTTGGAAGGCCGCTTCGGCGAGGGGGCGCACGTCACCGTGGAGGTACGCGAGGGCAAACTGGCCTTTGTCGAGGGCTGATAGTGTCTGACGTCTGGCCGGAATCAACACCGTCGTGGTGGGATGAAGTTCCCATCACGACGGTGTTTTGTCAGAAGACCGCGCGGATCATGAGCATCACCCCCAGAATGGCCAGGGGGATGCCCGCAATCGCGCCGATGAGGGTGAGGCTCAGAAGCACTCCCACGATCAGCAGCACCACGCCTAGCACTGCCGTGACCAGCCGGCCAGTCAGCTTCAAAATCCCACACACCAGATTCCAGAGCACGGCAAAGGGCCACAGAAACCACGGAACTGTCGTTGTATCAATCATCACTCACCCCTTCTTTCGCGTAGCCAGATTGGGATTTACACATTGGGATTTACACAAGATTCCAACGTGCTGCGTTTGCTTTATCAATTACGCAGGAGGGCGAAAAAGGTCGCAGGGCCTTTGTGGACGTCATCCCCCGGCGCGAACCCGAACGCTCCCCAGGGGAACCAGGGCATTAGGAAGCGGGGCCTCGTCCTCTGAGGCGGGGAGGCGCGTCCCATCGGCAGCGCGATACAACCCTGCCCACAGATGATAGTCGCCGGGCGGGAGCGTTGCCGGGACGGCGAGGACATGCGTGTCGGGGACGATGTCCCCTGGCTGCCAGAGCGGGGTGGGGAACCAGCCGTCACGCGGTTCGCTGTCGTGCTGGGCGTAGGCCGTCGCCGCTCCGGGCTCCCAGAGATGCACAAAGGCTATCAGCGGCTCATTGATGGCCGAGGCGGCTTCCCAGTACAGGGTCACGGTGAGAGGCTGTCCCGCCTGCACCGTGGGACCGCGGTCATAGCCCCGCAGGATAATGGCCTCGCCGAAGTCCGCCGCCAGCGGATATTCCGGCTTTGGGGCGTGCACTTCTTTTGGAGCCAGCACGACCGAGGCGACGATGGGTGGCGCGACGGGAACGCCCCCCGCGGTTGCCGGAAGCCGCTCGCCCGTCGCGGCGTCGAAAAGTCCGATTTCCAGCAGCGCGCGGAGCGGTGTGTTTACCTGGGAGGGGAGCGTCAGCTCGTACACATCGCAGAACGCGCGGCCCACAGGCCATAGCGAGGTGGGAAATCGTCCCAGCCCCGGATACGTGCGCCGTGAGGTGATGATCCCGTTTTCGGGACCGAGAAGCTGGACGAAGACGGTGTAATCGCGCGTCATGGGGCGGGCAGCCTGCCAGCAGGCGCGCACGGCGAAGTCATCTCCGGGCGCCAGTCGCTCTGTTTTCACGAGGGCGGCGCTCAACAGCAGCGCTTCATCGTCGTAGCGCAGTTGGGGCGTCGAGCTCATCGTCGGCGAGAATAATTTTGGCGGCGCAAAAGTCGCCAGAATCCGCGCGCCGGGGGCCAGGACGGTGAGGGTGACGAGCAGCGTGAGGAGGAGCTTCTGGTAACGGCGGGGAGCGCGGCTGGAACCTTGAAGCCCCGCCGCTATCAGCACTGCCCACGCTCCAATCGCCGGGAACAGCAGCCGTCCGTGGGGCGCTTCGACCTGTCGCATCCAGTGCAACAGCGCGGCGAAAACCCCCATCAGCCAGAAAGTGCAGAGCAGGTAGATGGCTCGCGAGCGCCGGGAGGGGACGGCTGAGGCAGGCCGGGGGCTGCGGAGCATCCGATAGAGCCCATGGAGGAGGGCTCCTACCGTGAGCAGCGTCAGCGCGACGTAAATCCAGTCGGGCCACCAGACGTGTCCCCATCCATACGCGCCCCAGAAGGAGCGCCACAGCAGGGGGAACTCCGGGACCAGCGCCAGCAGGGAAACCGGCGCCGGGCGCCCCCACAAGGTATTGACGTGATGGGACATGCCCAACGGGTCCCCGTAGAGGAACAGATTGCGGAGATACCACCCCCCACCGACGAGCAGCGCCGTCAGCCCAAAGGCCAGCGCCGCGCGCCATGTGTCCCGATAGCGTCGCATTCCCCGCGGCGGCGCGGGCTGCTCCTGCGTCTGTCGCCATCCCTGCCAGAGCAGGCTCAGGCCGGTGAGGGGGAGCAGCAACAGCGCGCTCGTTTTCGTCAGCGCTGCCAGGCCGGCAAGGGCGCCGACGAGGGCGGCGCGGTGCGGGGTGATTCCCCGCCGCAGAAAACGCGCCGTGGCCCACAGGGTGGCGGTAGAAAGGGCGGCGGTAGCGCTGTCGTTGCTGACCACGCTGCTCATGAAGACGAATTGGGGGTGAAAGCCCACCAGGGCCGCGGTGAGCAGCGCCGCGCGCCGATTCCCAAATGCCTCGTAGCCCATTCCCCACGCGGCGCAGACGGTCACCAGGCCGAAGAGAAGCGAGGCGAAGCGAGCGATCCGCACGGCGAGGACGGCGCCGCGGCCCGGAAAGCCTTCCCGTGGGGTGTGGATGAGCATGTTTTTGTTGTCGGGCGTAGTTCCCGGCGCCTGATAGCCGAAATGTGGATTGTGCCAGAACAACGTCTGCAGGTCGTCATCGGGGAAGGGGGCGCTGAGCAACGCCGCGACGGCGTAATAGAGCGGCGGTTGCGCCACTTCCTGATTCGCGCCGCTGGCATTGTCCTTCATGGAGGGCAGGCCGTGTCCTTCGGCGAGCCAGCGGACGTAGGCGTAGTGCCAGACCTCATCGGGCGCTTCGAAAAGTGGCGTGGCCCAGCCATGCAGCACCACCAACACCGCGAATGCGGCGAGGAGCGGGATGAGCGGATGCAGGCTGCGGCGACGGCTACAGTTCATTGGGGCCTCACGGTGAGGGGAATCACGACGGCGTTCTGCGGCGGAACCGATGCGGCGCTGCTCACGGCGAGCGGCCCCGCTTCATCATACAGGCCGACGCGCAGGTCGTAGCTTCCCGCCGGCAATCCTGCCAGGGGATGCTCATCGGCGACGATCTCGCCGGTCACCCAGGTGGTGGTGGGTTTTCCTCCCAGCGCGGGCCAGCTGTCATGTTGCCCGAGGAGCGGGCTGATGGTGCCGGGGGCCGTGACGTGGACGAACACGTTGTAGGGCGAGTCGCCGGTTTCCTCAGCGCGCCAGTAAAGGGTGAGGGTGAAGGGTTGTCCGGCGCCAGGCTCCGGCTCCAGCCGATAGCCAAGCAGTGCGGCGACGCCTGGACCGAAGTCCCCCGTCGCGGGCAGCAGGCCGTCCGGCGGCTGGAATTCCCGCCCGGCCACGATAGAGATCTCTGGCCCGCGCCATCGGGCCAGCGGCGCGCCCGCGGCAGTGAGGAGCTCCGCGGTGAGGGGGGCCTCGGCATCCAGCGCGCGGCAGGAGATGGGCAGGCGGAACTGCGTGGCGAAGCGGGTCCCGGCGGGAAGGGGAGAGGTCACGTTGGCCGCCGTCAGGGGCAGCGTCACCGCGTGTTCGGCGAGAGATAGGCGCAAGACATCGCGCCTGTCGGCAACGGCATAGGGCGCTGGGACCGCCCAAAATGCCCGGCCCTCGAGCGGCTCGCAGGGCCGCATGGTTTCCCGGCTGAGCCAGAACCCCAGCAGCTCGAGCGGGGAAGCTCCGGCGGTCGCCGCGCCGGGCTCTACCGGGATGGCATTTTCGGGGAGCGGGGGCGGCGCGGTCGCCGGCAACAGTTCGACCGGCTGCAGGGTGACGCTCGCCGAGGCGGCTCCTGCCACGTAGACGGTGAGGGTGGGCGTGGTGCTGCCGGGAGGCGTCCAGGGGTCAGGCGTCAGCGGATAGCGACCCAGCACGGGCGTCCCCGCCTGCCAACGCGAGGGACGGTAATCGCCGCTCGCCGGGGTGCCGTTGAAGCGCGCCCACTCATCGCCGCGAGCGTCGAGCAGGCGCAGCGCTACCTGATAGAAGCGCTCGCCGTGCGCGGCAGGATCTTCGGTGACCCAAAAGGTCCACACATCCAGGGTGCTGTCAACGGGCTGCGGCGCTTGGGGAAGCCGATAGCCCCACAGCGTCAGGTGAGGCAAAGTGGGCGTCGCCAGGCGTTCGGTGAGGTCGGGCTCTGGCGGGAAGTCGGCGCGGCGCGCAAGTGCAAAACGGCGCAGGCCCAGCCCGTGGAATTCCGGCGTGGGCACTTCGGCGCCCAGCTCCCCCAGCAGCGCGGGGACGACGCCGGTGGGATCGGTGATGGTCTCGAGCCAGGTGACGAGCCAGACCTGGGACGTGTTCTGGAGCGCCGCGTTCAGAGCGGCGGCGCCATTCGCGTAGTCAAGAACGTGGGTCACGTCCAGCAGTTTGTCATCAGGGAGGGGCAGCAGCCCCTCGAAGCCGGCATAGTACGCCCATGCCGGGAAGACCGAGCCTGTCTCTACGATGATGACGTCGCCGGGCGCGCGATTTTCCATGACGTAGTGCGCAACGCTGCGCCAGTCCTCCGTGGCGTAGGTCGGATCGGTGAGGAGATTGGCGTCTGCCTGCGCGGAAAGCGCGACGACGAGCACGCTACACACGCCCAGGCCCAGTCGGGCCAGCGTGCGTCGGCGTCGGCCATGAAGCTGCGCCGCCATCCCCCAGCCGATGGCCAGGGCCAGCACGGGCAGCGGTGCAAAGCCTGAGGCATGACGACTGCCCCATTTGGGCAGATTGCGGAAAACTACTGCCATGAGCCCCAGCGGCATCAGTTGCAGCAGGGGATAGAGTCCCGCAAGGGGACGACGGCGCGTCAGGATCAAGGCCCCAAACGAGGCCACCAGTATCAGGCCTCCCGCCGCGACCTTCCAGGCTGAGGGTAGAAGGTCGAAGACCGTCATGCCGGCAATGGAAGTGCGCAAAAATTCGGCGATGGGCAAATATCCTTCCCAGTAGGTGGCGTTTTGTCCCAGGGAGGGGAGGGCCTCCAGGACCCAGGGCAGAAAGATCAGCCCGGCGAGGAGCGTGGGGGGGAACATCGCCTGAAGCCACGCGCGCACCTCTTGCCAGGGACGACGGATCAGCGCGAGGAGCGCGAAGAGCGCCTGCCCCACCAGCCAGAACGCCGACAGCGTCAAGGAAGCCATGGCACCCAGGGCGGCGGCGCCCCACAGCCAGGCCCACCGTCGGCGGGGACGTGGTTCGAGGGCGAGGAGCGTCTCGACTAACGCCATCCCCGCCAGGAGTGACCAGGCGATGAACGCGCCGTACATTCGGGTCTCGCGTGAGGCCCAAATTAAGGTGGGGGCAAGCGCGCCCAAAAGCAAGGCCCAAGTGCCGGCTGAGCGTTTGCCGGACAGTCGGCGGGCCATGCGGGCCAGCGCCGCGAGCGCGAGCAGGCCGTAGAGGACCGAGGGGAACCGCAGGGCGAATTCGCTGGCGCCGGCGAGCGGAATCCAGGTGCGGAGCAAGAAATAGTGGGCCGGCGGGACAAGTTCGCCTGCGCTGAGCGCCAGCATCTCGCGCACGCTCACCTGAGTGGTCGCCCACCACAGATAGGCCTCGTCATACCACAGGCTACGCGCGCCGAGGCCTCCAACGCGCAACGCGAACGCCATCCACAGGAGCAGTATCACCCCTGCGTGTCGCTCAAGCCATCGTTTCACGGGCAGCCCTTGATTGAGTTCATAGAAGAGCACTTTTCTAACCGCTGAGCGGGCCAGAGACACAGAGGCAAAAGCCCCCTGGCAGACAAAACGGGGGCCAGAGAACATGGAGTTTTAGTGGTTTTCTCTTCAGAAGTGTCCCATGGCTCCCAGGCTGGACGGTCGCCTTACGGCTTTACGATCTCGATGTTGCCGTATCCCTCGGTGACACAGGCGTCGGCAGTGGGGTGGCGGGAAAGCAGCCGGACGATGATTTTGTCGCCAGATTGCAGGGATTGCATCCCCGGAATGCTCACGCTGTGGCTAGTCGTAGGGGTCGGATTGAGCGCAGTGGCCTGCCATATATCGGCGCGCATTATCAACGGCAGGAACATCGTGTGGCTCATGGGAGGGGGCGTCGTGATCTGGGCTGTGCTCATCGTCTGATACCATACCTGCGTTGAGGCGGGGCCAGTGGTGTTCCAGCTCAGGCGGAGGTTATCGCCGTCGAAGGTGTACTGCACTGAGGCAGAATTAATGTAAGACGAGTTCCATGAGGTCGGCTCCGGCAGTTTGCCGTTGGGGAATCCAACCTGTACCAGAGCGCCGTTGTCCCACCAGGTATCGTACCAGGCGTCCTGATCGCCGGTGTAGGAGGGATTGGCGTAGGTGATGGCGGTGAGCCGGGTTCCCAGTGGTTCTGCCGTCGTCGCCAGGCGTTCCCACGTGGTCAAGATGGTCTGTTCGGCTGACCAGGCCGTGAGCGGCGGCATTTGTCCGCCGATGAGATCGTTGTAAACGTGATCCCGGGTGATTTGCGTGCCTTGCGGGTCGAGGCCGATGCGTGTATGGGGCACTGTCCCCGCGTTGCCGTGGCTATTGACGTACATCGAGAACTCGTAGGGCACACAGGGGGTCAAATTCTCCACGACCTGATAGATCCCTGCCTGGTAGTTGGCGCCCCATTTGAAGTACACTTGCGCGTGCCACCCGCTGTAAGGGGGCCATCGGAGGGTGCCGGGACGCATGTCATCGTATTCGGGGATCATGGTGTTTGCCGCCGGCATGTTCACCCACCAGCGATACCAGTTCAAAGCCAGAAAGTGGTTTGGAGGAAACCAAATGAAACCGTGGGTCGCAGGATCTTCGACTTCAAAGTCGCCGTTTACCAGAACGTTGCCGTTGTTGGCCTGCACTGCGGGGGCAGGGTTGGCGTTGGGCTGGAACAGCAGCAAGCTGCCCAGCATCACCAGAATCCAAACGTAACGCAAACGTGAAGTTTTCATAGAATCCCCTTTTCTATAGCATAAATGTAGATGGATAAGTCCAGAGAGGCAGTTTTCCGTTTGGACTTTCCTGTGTGATTCTACCACAATTTTGCCGGGCTTCAGCGCGACCAGAGGACGAGGGCGTCGTTGGGCTGACGTTCGGCGCCGACGAAAGCGGCCAGGCGCGCGCCGGTCTCCGGATGATAAAGCCCCACGGCGATGGTGACGGGGGCCTCTGCCGCGGTGAGCCTGTGACTATCCAGGACGCGGTCGCCGGGAAGCCAGAGGTGGGTGGGGAAGGCCTGTCCCATCGGCGGAGCGTCGCCTGTCGCCAGGAGCGCGCCATCGGCGGCGCAGGCATGGACGAAGACGGTGTAGTCCGCATCCACCGGCGCGAGGCTCTCCCAACACAGGGTCACTTCCCACGCATCGTCCCGTTCCGTGAGGGCAGCGTGGGTGAGCGCGAGCGCCTCCCCAAAGCGGGCTGGCATTTCCAGCGGGGGGAGGGTGTCGCACGGCGGCTGACTTCCCTGGATTCGCAGGGTGTCCAGCCTTGCCGCATCGCCCGCGGGCTGTCCCGCGAGGGTGACGGGGAGCCGTGCCTTGGTCTCGCCATCGTAAAAGGCAAGGTGAAGCTCCCATGCCTGCGTGGGAAGGTCGCTTGCGGGCAGCGGTAACAGCAATTTCTCGCGGAGCAGGGTCCCGGCAGGCCAGGCAGAGGTCGGCAGATTGCCATGTCCAGGCCAGGCATCGTAGGTGAGGCGGAGGGTGTTGTCGCCAGGCCGGGCGGAGACGAGTTGCACGGCGAGCGCCCACTCCTCATCGAGGGGACGCAGCGCTTCCAGGTAGAGCTGCAGCTCCAGGGCGGGACGACAGTAGCTGGATTGCACCAGCCAGCAGGCCAGGCGCGACTCCGTCAACTGCACCTCGTAGCCGCGCAAAGCGATGGCTTCCGCGCCGAAGACGACGTCGGTGGTGTGGGGGAGGGGTGTTGAGTCTTCCAGACGGGCGGGAGGAGCGAAGAGCGGTGCTGCGCCGGCGAGGAGCGTGATCAGTGCGCCGAGCGGCAGCCAGATGGCCCAGGCGCGCGCCAGTCGCGGCTGAAGCTGCTGCCAGCCGACCGCGAGGAGCACCGCGAGGGCGGGGGCTGCGGGAAAGAGCAGCCGTCCTCCCGTCGCCGGGGTGAGGGCATTCCAGCGCACCCATGCGACCACGATGATGACGAACCAGCCGCCCAGGAGCGCCAGCTCCGTCCGCCGCGCAAGGGTGCGGAAGTGCGCCACGAGGCCCACGCAGCCGCCTCCGAGCAGCGCGAAGAAGGGCCAGTAGAGCGCCCGGGGATAGAAAGCGCACGGCAGCTGTCCCCAATAGGAGCGCAGCATCAGCTGGAACGTGCCCCAGAGATCCACGCGTACCGCCGTGCGCCCGACGACGTCCAGCATGGGGGCGAGGGCGGTCAGATCGCCGTAGAGCCGCCAGTTGCGTCCCAGCCACGGCGTGACGAGTGCCAGCGCCGGAACAACGAGCAGCACTCCCCAGCGCAGCAGCCGGGTCAGCGGGGCGCGTTGGCGCCAGGCGTAGGCCAGGAGGGTCAATC
>JAAZNO010000337.1 GCA_012798275.1 Chloroflexota bacterium | reverse complement strand
TGCAGCGTGAGCGTCTCGCCGCCGTGAAGGCAGCGGATGACCCACCCGGCGCCGGCGAGCAAAACTTCGTGTCCGACCAGGGCGGGCAGCGCGAGCAGCAGCAGATTGGCGAGTGCCTGATCGGGGCGTCCGCCCCACGCGCCGAGGATGACGATGGTGCGGGCCGGTTGTTCGGCGGCCCAGAGCAGCGCCAGCTCCAGATCGGTTTCGTCCTTGGCGGGTGGATGCGGGTGGAAGATGGTGCCGGCAGCTTCCAGGCGGGCATGCAGCTCTGGCGCCAGCGAATCCAGGTCGCCGATGACGTGCGCGGGCGTCACCCCGGCTGCCAGCGCCTGGCGTGTCCCTCCGTCTGCGGCGATGACCAGGTCGCCTGGCTGAATCCAGCGGGCGGCCTCCGCGCGCGGGTCGTCCATGATTCCATTAGTGAAAATGACGATGCGCATGGAAACTCCGTGCTGCGTACTGCGTGAAGGCAGGTAGTAGGTAGCCACCTTACGAATTACGCAATACGCATTACAAAAAAATCCCCGCCGGTTTTTGCCCTGCGGGGATGGTAGAGTGAGCCTGTTTCCTTCCTCCGCCGGCATGACCCGGATCAGGTTGCGCTTGCGACTGCAAGCGTGAGGGTCGGCGCGGGATGCTCAGCGCCCTCTCAGCCCGGTTCCCCGGACTCCCCTGGCAAGGATAACGATGTGAGTGTGCGTCTCGATGCTTTTGTATTATAGCATCATTATGGTATAATGTCACCTGTTGCGGGCGTTGCATAATGGTAATGCCTTAGCCTTCCAAGCTAATGCTACGGGTTCGATTCCCGTCGCCCGCTTAAGGGCCCATAGCTCAACGGTTAGAGCGGCCGGCTCATAACCGGTTGGTTCCGGGTTCAAGTCCTGGTGGGCCCATCCGGCACTGTCACTAACGGCCCGTCTGTCAGCGGGCCGTTAGCTATGTCTGGAAGAGGATTCATGCCACCCGTAGGGTTGATGAGGTTGAAGTGTCGTCAAATATGACGTTGGAACGTTTTGCGGCGTTGGAAGAACGCCTTGAGGAATTGAATCGCCTGATGGCAGATCCGGCGCTCGCTCAGGATTACGAGAAAATTACTGCCTATGCCAAAGAGCACGCGGATCTGGAGCCCAAGGCGGCAGTCTATCAGGCCTACCGTCAGGTCACGGAGACGCTCGCGCAGACACGAGAGCTGTTGCGCACTGCGGAAGACCCCGAGCTGCGGCAGCTGGCGCATGAAGAGATCGCCCGCCTGGAAGCCGAGGAGGAGACGTTGGCGCAGCAATTAAAGCAATTGCTGTTACCCCAAGATCCCCGCGACGAGAAGAACGTGATCATGGAGATCCGCGCGGGGGCGGGCGGCGACGAGGCCGGGTTGTTCGCCGCGGAACTCTTCCGTATGTACACGCGCTTTGCCGAGCGCCAGGGCGGTTGGAAGACGGAGATCATCAGCGAGAATCACACCGGCATTGGCGGCTTCAAAGAGGTGATCTTCGAGATCCGCGGCAAGGGTGCCTACTCGCAGCTCAAATACGAGAGCGGCGTGCATCGCGTGCAGCGTGTGCCGGTGACCGAATCCAGCGGGCGGATTCACACCTCGACGGCGACGGTCGCTGTCTTGCCCGAAGTGGACGAAGTGGAAGTGGAAATCAACCCCAAGGATTTGGAGATCACCACTTACGGCTCCTCCGGCCCCGGCGGCCAGCACATGCAGAAGAACGAGACGGCGGTGCGCATCGTGCACAAACCTACCGGCCTCGTGGCGACCTGTGAGAATCAGCGCTCGCTCACCCAAAACAAGCTTCAGGCGATGGCGGTGTTGCGCGCGCGCCTGTATGAGATCGAGCGCCAGAAACGCGAGACGGAGCTCGAGGAAGCGCGCCGGTCGCAGGTGGGCACGGGGGAACGCAGCGAGAAGATCCGCACCTATAACTTCCCTCAGAACCGGGTCACAGACCATCGCGTCGGGCTGACGATCTACAATCTGCCCGCGATCATGGAAGGCGATCTGACGCCGTTCATCGAAGCACTGGCGTCTGCCGAGCAAAACCGCAGACTAGCGGAATTGTGAGCTGCTGCGAGAGGGGGAATTCCCACGCCGCCGGGGTATGCCGGCGGCGTTTTGTATGTCCGAACGCGGCCCCCCCGGCCAGTGAAGTTTGACATTTGCCCTGACCTGGCCTACAATGAGCCCGATGTCCGATACTCATCCGGCGTGCTGTCCGCGCTCCAGCCTGTGACGACGCAGCCGGTCAGCATGGCGAGTTCCCGCTCATCCAGGGATCTCATCTGTGGAGGAAAGCCCCATGTTAATTGCACGGGTCGTCGGTTCAGCAGTATCCACGATCAAAGACGCGAATTTGCGCGGTTTGAAGCTCCTGGTCGTTCAGGAAGCCACGCCCGCGGATGTGGTGCGCGGCGAGCCTTTTGTGGCCGCTGATACGATAGGCGCCGGCGAGGGCGAGCTGGTGTTGATTGTGACGGGCAGCGCTGCGCGCTGTACGGACAAGACCCGCAATTTCCCCGTGGATGCGGCGATTATTGGGATTCTCGACTCGCTCGAAGTTGGCGGCGAGGTCGCGTTCCGTAAGCATTGAGCGTCGAGCGCGCTCGCAGCGGCGCTCAACAATCGGGGCGATGAACGATACAGGCCGGGGTCCGCAAAATGTCACCGACGGGGCGTGAACTGCTCAGCGTGGGGATTGATGTCGGCACCACGACGACCCAGGTGGTCTTCTCCAGGCTGCAGGTGCAGGATGTGGCGCGCCTTGGACAGGTGCCGCGCCTGCAGGTGAACGCTAAAGCGGTGCTCTATCAAAGCCCTATCGCTTTCACGCCCCTGCTCACGCCTGCCGAAGTGGACGTGACGGCGCTCGCTGCGCTCGTCCGCGAGGAGTATCGGCGTGCGGGGGTCGCGCCGGAGCAGGTAGAGACCGGCGCCGTCATCATCACGGGAGAAATTGCCCGTGCCAGCAACGCCGACGCCATTCTCAAGGCGCTTTCACAGCTGGCGGGGGATTTCGTGGTGACGATCGCCGGCCCCAACGTCGAGGCTCAGATTGCGGCGCGGGGAGCTGGTGCAGCTGCGTACTCGGCCGAACACTATGCGCAGGTGACGAACGTGGACATCGGCGGGGGAACGTCCAACGCGGCGATCTTCCGCAATGGGGAGCATCGCTCTTCCTCGGCCTTGGCGGTGGGAGGACGTCAGGTCGTCGTTGAGAAGACCTCCGGCATCGTGCGACACCTCGCCCCGCCGGGACGGATCATCGCCGAGGCTCTCAATCTGCCCTTGCGCGAGGGGCAGCGGACAGACTTGGGGACTCTGGAGCGCTTTTGCACCTGTATGGCCGAGCTCATCGCCGAGCTGGTCGAGGGCGAGCTCAGCGAGCTGGGGCAGCGGTTGCAGCTCACGCCGCCGCTGCAGGGCGCCGGGCAATCTACGGTCCTCTTCTTTTCCGGCGGGGTGGGGACGTACTACTACGATCCCCTGGAAATTCAGAACCTGGCGGACGTGTTGGTGCACCATGACGTGGGCCCGCTGCTGGCGCAATGCCTGCGTTTGCATCCCCGTCTGCGGAAGCGCAACGTGCAGCGCCCCGCGGAAACCCTGCGGGCGACGGTGATGGGCGCGGCGAGCCAGACGATTACCCTCAGCGGCAGCACGATCTGGGTCGCGCGAGAGGAGCTCCCGTTACGGAACCTGCCGGTGGTGCGGCCGCAACTCAGCGTCGAGGCGTTGTTTCGGCCTGAGCGCCTGACCGCAGCGCTGCAGTATGCGGGACAACGTTGGGATGTCGGCGAAGACCAGCATCTGGCTCTGGCGCTCGATCTGCCGGCGCGTCTGAAACATGAGGAACTCACCGCCATCGTCTGGGGTCTGGTGGACTATGCCGCTGCTCGCCCCGGCGGGCTCCAGGGACGGCCGTTGATCCTGATCCTGGAGCGCGATTATGCTCAGGTGCTGGGGCAGGGCCTCCACGCGCTGCAACCGGACCTGCCGTTGATCGTCGTGGATCAGATTGGATTGGGAGAGGGCGACTTCATTGACATCGGCCTGCCGCTCATGGGGGGACGGGTGGTGCCGGTTTCGGTGAAGACGCTGATTTTT
>JAAZNO010000336.1 GCA_012798275.1 Chloroflexota bacterium | reverse complement strand
GCTGCCGGATGGGTGCAGGCGCTCGCGGGGAGGGTGAGCGTGTAGAAGCCGCCGCGGGCGTTGATGAGACTGACGTTGCCGCGCCAATCCACTAATCGCGCGGAGCGAGCGTGCGCCTCCAGGCGCACCTCGACCGCTTCGGGGCCCCGTGCCCAGGCGACGGTGGTCCACCCGTTGACGCGGCGGATTCTGACGACCGTGGCATTGTCGCGCCGCAGCAGGCTCCCCTGCCGGAAACCCGCCAGGTAGGTGGTGGCCACCTGATAGGCGGTGAAGGCAGGTCGTCGCGTCCCATCGAGACGCACCAGGCCGAAAGGCTCCGCGTTGACGTGATCGCCTTCACGATCCGCCATTTTGTAGACTGCAACACGTTCCGCGCCGGCGGCCAGCGCCATCGCCAGCCCTTGCACCATGAACGCGGCCTGCTCCTCCTGGGTGATGTTGAAATTCGGCCCCTGAATGGGCCACGCGGGATCGTTCGACGGGGGCGCGTTGGTCTCCACGATCCACAGCGGTTTGTTGAGGCCGTGCGTGCGCAGCATCCCCTGGTAATACTGGCTCAGGTCGTAGAGGGTGTCGGCGTTGAAGTAGAGATGCAGCGTGAAAGCGTCGAAGAAATAGCCGTATTGCTGCGCTTCGGGGCGCGCGGCGAGCGCGTCGAGCAGGCGTTCGAGGAACGGCTCCCGCCCGTAGTTCACGTCCCACCAATGGGTGACCGCCGGCAGGTGAATGACGGCGTTGGGATTGACCTCCCGCGCCACGCGATACGCCACTTCCATCAGTCGGGCGAATTCCTCCACGGTCCCGCCCCATGATTGAAAATCGGTTCCCCAGATGTCGGGTTCGTTCCAGATGATCCAATGCTGAATGCGGTTGCGGTGCCGCGTGACTATGGTGCGGACGAACGTCGCCCACAGATTGCCGGGGTCGTTGAGGGGCAGATCGAGCCCGGCGGGGACATTCTTGCCGCCAAATTGCGCCCAGGCCCAGCCCGGCGTCGTCACCAGCAGCCCCACGACTTCGCGCCCCGCAGCGCGCTCTGCGTCTATCGCTGCATCCGGGATGGGATATTCCACCCAGCTGTCGGGGCCGGCGGGCTGAATTTGATTCCACTCAAACGTGATCCGGGTCCATCCGGCACCGCTCGCGGCGGCGTCGGCCGGGGCGTGATAGGTCTCGATGATGCCGAAACGGGGGTCGGGAATGCGCGCCGTTTGAGTCGCGGGTTCTATCGGTGCGGCGGTGGCCGTCGGCGGTGATGTCAGCAGCGTCGCCAACGTCGCCAGCAGGATCAGCGAGGACAGGACACGAGGGTGAGAAGACATTTTGCATTCACCTGATTTTTCATCTTCGGGGTTCCCGGCGGAACGCTGCCCTAACCGCCCTCCGCGAGCACTTTCCGCAGCTGGCGATACTTGAGCATCTCGTAATACGCCATCAACGCGCTGAGGCGGACCCCGTACAGCCCATCACGCCAGCCCTGCAGCGTGACGAACCGCCACCAGAAGTGACGGAGCACCTGCGTGTACGGCGTGTAGGCGTGCGGCCTGACCCCTTTCTGCCGTAAAATCTCCACATCGTACCCGGTGTAGCGCCGTTGTTTGGCGTGAAATTGCTCCAGGGTTTCGTAGTTGTAGTGGATCAGTGGCTGTTGGAG
>JAAZNO010000037.1 GCA_012798275.1 Chloroflexota bacterium | reverse complement strand
GAAATCTTGCGTTTTTTAGTCAGTGGCTGAACAGTTACCCTGTGAACCATAGCCCGTGAGCAGCGACGGCTCACAGTTCAGCTGGGGATTCCATCCCCAGCTGACACGAGTCCACCGCGCTGAGGCGCACTGTTTGGGGACGTAGCAGCCCGGGGGTAAGGAATTCCTGATCTGATTCGTGAAATTCGTGCCCATTCGGGGCCATTTTCGCAGGAGACGCCATGTGCTGGCGCACATCATCCAAGGATAAAAATGTGAGTCGTGAGCAGCGACGGCGACGGCTCACCGGTTCGACACGAGCCCACCGCGCTGAAGCGCGGTGTTTGAGGACGTAGCAGCCCCGGGGCAAGGAATTTCTAATCTTATTCGTGAAATTCGTGTTCATTCGGGGCCATTTTCGAAGGAGGGAGACATGCCAACAATCGAACAACAGCTGGACATTCTCATGCGAGGCGTCGAATACGGCGATCCGCAAACCTACACGAACATGCGCCAGGAGCTCCAGCAACGCCTGGAACTCTCCGCGAAAACGGGAAGGCCGCTGCGCGTCTATTGTGGCTATGACCCCACGTCGCCCGATCTGCACATCGGGCACACCGTCACAATGCGCAAGCTGCGCCAATTCCAGGAGCTGGGACATCAGGTGATCTTCGTCATCGGCAATTACACCGCGCTGATCGGGGACCCCTCGGACAAGGACAAGGCGCGCCCGCGCCCCACGCCCGAACAGATCGCGGCGAATGCCCGCACGTACCAGGAGCAGGCCTTCAAGATTCTGGACGGCTCCAAGACCGAGGTACGCTACAACGGCGAATGGCTGAGCCAGCTCACCTTCGAGGATCTGATCAACCTGGCGTCGAATTTCACCGTCCAGCAATTCCTGGTGCGCGACAACTTCGCCAAACGCCTGGAACGCAACGACCCGGTCTGGCTGCACGAGCTCTTCTACGCGCTGATGCAGGGGTACGATGCGGTCGTGTTGCAAGCCGATGTGCAGCTGGGCGCGACCGAGCAGCTGTTCAACCTCATGGCGGGACGCAAGCTGCAAGAAGTGTACGGGCAACTGCCGCAGATCGCCATCACCCTGCCGATCCTCGTCGGCACGGATGGACACATCCGCATGTCGAAGAGCCTGGGCAACTACATCGGCATCAGCGAACCCCCAGAGGTCATGTATGGCAAGACCATGAGCCTCCCCGATGAGGCGATGTCCAACTACTTCAACCTGGTCACCCGCTGGACGCCGGAGCACATCGCCGAGATCGAGGCCGCCTTGCGCGCGGGGACCCTCCATCCCATGGAGGCCAAGAAGCAGCTGGCGTGGGAGCTGGTGGACATCTTCCACGGCAGCGAGGCCGCCGATAATGCAGCGGCGCACTTCGAGCGCGTACATCAACAGCGCGAGCTGCCGCCGGAGATGCCGGTTTTCCAGCTCTCTGAGCCGACCCGGCTCGTGGACCTGCTGCACGCCGCGGGCCTCGCCGGCAGCAAGAGCGACGCCCGGCGCCTCGTCCAACAAGGAGGGGTGCGCCTCGGCGCGGAGGTCATCACCGATGTGGATTTTGTCGTGCCGGCGGAAGAGGCCATCCTCCAGGTGGGGAAACGGCGCTTCCTGCAGCTGAAACCGTAACTCGCGCCGGCAGGGCCAAAAATGGTTGCCGCCGCACGTTGACATTCAGCGCTCCTTATGCTAAACTGGAAAGTGCAGCAGGCTAACGGAGGTACATGATGGCGGAAATGACCAAACGGGTAGTCGTATGCATCGAAGATGAGCCCGAGATGATCGAGCTGATTCGGATCATCCTGGACCGGGGAAATTTCGAGCTCGTGGGCGCGGTCGGCGGGCAACAGGGCCTGGAAACCGTGCGCCGCCTGAAGCCCGATCTGGTCTTGTTGGACCTGATGATGCCCGACATGGATGGTTGGGAAGTCTATCAGCAAATCAAAGCGGATCCGGCGCTCAAGGCCATTCCCGTCATCGTCGTCACCGCCAAAGCCCAGAGCATTGACAAGGTGCTGGGGCTGCACATTGCCAAAGTAGATGACTATGTGACCAAACCTTTCGGCCCCCACGAACTCCTGAGCAGCATCAACAAGGTCTTAAGGCTGGATCTGTGAGTGCGATCGCTCGCGTGGCCCTGCTCGTTATCGGCAACGAATTGCTCAACGGCGAGGTGCAGGACTGCAATCTCCACACGCTAGCGCGCCGTCTTACCCAGCAAGGCTTTCAGGTAGAACAAGCGGCGATGGTGCGGGATGATCCCCCGGCCATCGCCGCTTCGCTCATGGCTTTGCTGGCGCCCCGGCCTGACGTGCTCCTCGTCAGCGGCGGGTTGGGGCCCACGGCAGACGATTGCACGCTCTCCGCCGTCGCCGCCGCGCTGGGACGTCCCCTCCTCGAGACGCCGGCGGCGCGCCAGGCCGTGGAATCCGCCTACGACCGGCTGCTCGCGGCAGGCTACGTGCCGCAACGCGGGCCGGAAGAGGCCCGTCGCAAGATGTCGCGGCTGCCCGAGGGCGCGCTGCCCCTGTTCAATCCCGTCGGGGTAGCGCCCGGCGTGTGGCTGGAGCAGGGCGAGACGATCCTGATCTGCCTCCCTGGCGTTCCGGCGGAGCTGGCGGCGCTCCTCGAAGGGACGGTCATCCCCCAGCTGAGCGTCCGCTTTGGCCGGCAGGCCTGGGTAGAAGGTGCCCTCGTCGTGCAGTGCGAGGACGAGGCCAACCTGGCAGGCGTCTTGCGCGAGGTGGGCGCGCGCTATCCAGAGGTCTACGTCAAATCGCTGGCCCAACCCTTTCCGGCGCCGGGCGCGTCGTCCGTCGAAAATGCCGCTTTACGCATCCTCGCCGCCGCCCACGCGCCGGAGGTCACTGCGGCGCAAGCGCAGGTGGAGAAGGCGTTGCGCACCCTCGAAAGCGCCTGCGCAGGCGTCGGGATCCCGGTCTTGCGCCGGGAAGGCATCACGGTTCAACCTGGCGCCAGATAGCCAGGCGGCAAGGGGAGAAAAATAAGGTTTTTTGCAGGCGGGCGGCACCCGCCTGCAAAAAACCACAAAAAAAAGTTCCTCATCAACTTACGGAGGTCATCCCATGGAACTGAACGTGGTACGCATTGAAAAACCTGAAACCATCAATTTCATTTTGGGACAATCCCATTTCATCAAAACGGTGGAAGACCTGCACGAGGCGCTGGTCAACGCCGTGCCGGGCATCAAATTCGGGCTGGCGTTCTGCGAGGCGTCAGGCAAGGCGTTGGTGCGCTGGTCAGGCACCGACGACGAGATGATCGCTCTGGCGCAGAAAAACGCCCTGGCCCTCCGTGCGGGCCACAGCTTCCTCATCTTTCTCGGCGCCGGCTACTATCCCCTCAACGTGCTGAACGCCGTCAAGCAAGTCCCCGAAGTCGCCCGCATCTTCTGCGCGACGGCCAATGCTGTGGAGGTCATCCTCGCGGAGACCGAACAGGGGCGCGGCATCCTCGGCGTGATTGACGGCGCGACGAACGCGCAGGTCGAGGGAGCGGAAGACATCGCCTGGCGCAAGAACTTCCTGCGGATGATCGGCTACAAGCTGTGAAACGCTCTCGCCGCCCGATGTGACCCCATGTCCTGGCTGGCGCACATTCGCCGCGATCCCGTCCCCTGGCTGCTGGATCCCGAAAATCCCTCCGCCCGGCTGTTGACCCTGCGCCACATCTTCCGCCGTCCAGAGGCGAGCCTGGAGGCGGACTATGACGCAGTGCTCGCGTGGAAGCCGGTGCAGACGCTGCTGCGCTACGCCGATCCCATCAGTTTTTGGGGCCGCGCCGACGCTCCCTTCTTCGGCGCGGCGGCGGGCACGTTTGGCATCCTGTATACGCTGGCGCAGATGAGCGCGCCGCCCGCCGGCATCATCCGCGACGCCTGCGACCACCTGCTCGCGCGAGGTCGGCTCGCCGATGGGCGCTTTGCCCCCGACGCGGCCGAACCGGGGGTCTGGCTCTGCTACACCGGCATGACGGTACAGCTGCTCACCCACTTTGGCCTGGGCGACGATCCCCGTCTGGAGTCCTCCCGCCAGATGCTGGTGCAGGCCACCCTGAAGCAGCCGGAGCTGCTCCGCTGCCCCATCGCGGGAGGGGAATGCGCGGCGGGAATGGTGAAAGCCCTGGCCGGCCTGGAAAGTCAGCCTGAGGCCATGCGCACCGCCGACGAAACGCGGGCCATCCAGCGCCTGGCGGAGAAATTGCTGCGCTGGCCTTTCGATTGGGAGCGCCGGGACGCGGATTGGTTGCGGTTGCGCTTCAACCGCTACTACGAGACCGATCTGCTCGAACTGACCCACGTCCTGGCCCTTGCCGTCGCCGGAGAGCCCCTGCGCCTCCGCGAATTCGCGGCGCGACTGGAAACGCTGCAGGATGAAGAAGGGCGCTGGCACAAGACGCGCCTCGCGGCCAACGACATGCAGCTCGAACGCATCTTTCAACCCAGCCGCTGGCTCACCTTTGAGGCGGTGCACACGCTCATGCTGATCTATGGAGGCAACACCTATGCGGCCAGAGGAGCAGCTTAACGATCCCACGCGCTACACCGTCGTGCCCCGCACGCTGATCTTTTTGACGCAGGGCGAGCGGGTGCTGTTGCTGCGCGGCGCACCGGATAAAAAGCTCTGGGCGAACCGCTACAACGGGTTGGGGGGACACATCGAGCCGGGAGAGGATCCGCGGCGCGCTGCGCTCCGCGAGCTCCAGGAAGAGGCCGGCCTCACGTCCGTCGAGCTGCAGCTCAAAGGCTTGGTCACCATCACGCGCCCGCAACCGCCCGGCATCCTGCTTTTCGTCTTCACCGGGACGGCGCCGGAAAGCCTCCTGCCGCCCTCGCCTGAGGGACAGGCAGAATGGGTGGAGCTGGCCACGTTGCAGACATTACCCGTCGTGGAGGATCTGCCCGCCCTGCTGGAGCACATCCTACCGGCGGAGGAGCTCGTCTTCGCCCGCTATCAGGTGACCGAAGCCGGCCTGGAAATGTCCTTCGACTAAGCGGGCGGCGGGCGACGCGCGGAGAGGGCGCGGGCCTCTTCTTGGGCCGCTGCCCGCAAGGTCACCGGGAAAAGCCCGTGCAACGGGGAAAGGCGCGCTCCCAGGCGCACGGCTCCCCACAGCAGGAGCGCCAGGGGCAGCCCCACGTCGCTCAGTTGCGCCGCCTGATGCAGCTCCTCTAAGCCGCCGTCATCCCAGCCCCCCAGCAACCCCGTCAGAAAGCCGTAGAAGGGCGAGAGCCACAGCAGCACCAGGAACCAGAGCAGACGTTCCGAGCCCGTCCCGGTGGGCAACACTCCCAGCAAAGCGCGCACTCCGTTGTAGGCCAGCAACGCCGCGCCGAAGGGTGCCACGCCTGTCTGCCAAAAATTGACTTTGACCCGCCAGCGCCGTATGAAATGCCATCCCAGAGCCGTGCGGACCAGCAACGGCAGCAGGAAAGCGGGCCACACTCCCGCCATTCCCCACCGGGGGACGAACAAAAACAGCAACAGCAGCCGCAATCCCTGCTCGACGATCAACACCACGGAACGCTGCCCGGGGCGTCCTTCTGCCTCCAACAGCCGTTCTGCCGTCCATGCCGGCCCCTGCAACGCGGCCCAGACCACCACAGGAGCCAGCAAGGACGCCAGCTCCACATAAGCCTCCCCTAACCAGCCCCCCGCCAGCCGTTCGAGCACCAACGCCAGCGCCGCGAGCACCAACAGCCCGGCCCACACTCCATAGCGCACTCCCTGACCCAGCATGTACCGGGCCAGCGTGCGCGCGTCTTGCGTCACGGCTTCGACCAAAGCGGGCATGAGGCTGTCATACAGGCCGGATTGCAGCGCCTCGAAGGCCAGTGGAAAGAGCATCACCACGGCCCACATCTGCCAGCTGCCGAGCTCGGGCACATAGCGGATGAGCCACATCCCCTGCACCAGCGTCGCCGCGGCGACTGCCAGCGTACCGCCGGTCCACAGCAGCCCATAACGCAAAGCGCGGCGAAACACGCCCCAGTCAAAAGCCGGGATGAACAAGGCATAGAGATCGTACCCCAGCTGCTTGTAAAAAAGGGCGCCCACGCCAAAAGCCAGCCATTCGGCAAAGTACACCCCCGCCCCCAGTCCCAGAACACTGCGGATCGTGGCGTCGAGGTCAAGCAAATTCGGGAGCACCTCCCGGAACAGGAGCACCAGGAGCGTCTGGAGTCCCATCCCCCCAATGGCCGTCAGAATGACGAGCCGCTGCTCATAGTCGAAGCGCTGCTCGGCGCGGAAGAACAAGCGAAAGACCATCAGGAAGCCCGGGAACTGGATGAAGGTGCGCGCGATGAGATAGAAAGTCAAATGCGCCAGCGCCGTCCGCGGCAGGATAAAGAGCGCCCCGCCCATCACCAGTACCATCTGCACGGCGCCGCTCAGTATCTGCCACCAGATGTACAATTGCAAATACCGAAGTCCCGCCTTAGGATTCTGCGAGCGCCAGGCGACGAAATACCTTACCGCAGCGACGCCCACCCCCGCGTCAAAGACAATCCAGAGCAGGGTCAGCCACTGTCCCGCCTGCTCCCAGAAGCCCCAGGCCTGTTGGGAGGGCAACAGCAACGTCGGCAGAAGCTGCAGCTGGAAGATCAGCCAGGGCAACAGCAGCAGGGGGCCAACACCGAGCAAAAATAACAGGGCAGCAAGCGGGCGCTGAAATCCCACCGCCGTCCAGGGCGAGGGGGAAGTTGCCGCGTCAAACCGCACGGTGGCCCACCGTTCAGGCCGCAGGAAAAGGCTCCGTCGGGCGATAAACAGAGCGATGAAGCAGATCAGGAGATCCAGGAGCGCCAGGCTGCCCAAGAACCAGCGGGCCTGACCGCGAGGAACCGGGGCGTGCGGGTAAGCCTGAAAAGAGAGGAGACGGGGAGCGTTCGCGGCCTCCGCCAACAGCCGATAGATGAAGTAGTCGAAATAGGGCCATTCGGCCCAGCCGGCGTTGCTGACATCGTCGAACCACATGCCCACGACGAAGGCCTGCACCTGTTCCCGTCCCCGCGCCCGCTGCACGAGAGGTTCGCCCGCCGCTGTGACGACGACCGGCTGCAGCAGGTTGGGATTGGAAATCACCGTGCGCGCGCGGACTTCCGGGGCCGAGTTCCAGGCGACGGCGGTCTGAAGGGGGTCGGCCTCTGAACTGTTTTGCACCGGCTGCGGATTGGTCTTCCCGGCCGCGATGTTGAACGCGCCGACGCCGAGAAGCGCCCGAATATCGGCCACCGTGCTGGGAAAATGGGGCCCCAGAAAAACCACGAGGCCGACCTCCTCCCGCAGCACCAACCGCCCGATCCCCTGCAGCTGCGCGGATTCCAGCAGCGGATCGTTGAGGACGTAGACCTGCGCCAGTTCGGGGTTATCCACCAGGCGGATGTGGGGCGCGGCGCGTTGGATCGTCGCATAGAGGAGATCCTGCGGCCCGACGTAGTAAACGCTCACCGCGTCGCCCGTCGTCTGCGCCGATGCCTGTGGCGCGGGTGTGACGATCGCACCCACCAGCAGCGCCAGCAACAGCAGGCGCCCCCACCTGTTCATTGACTTCCCCCTTAGCGCTACCGTCCCACCGTGCTACGCCTCGTCAGCGGTAGAGGCGCCCAGGGCGGCGTTCTGGGGCATGGCTTCCAGCGCCGGCAAGGCTTGCAGGTTGCTCAGGCCAAACTGCTGTAAGAACTCAAACGTTGTCTGGTAGAGGATGGGACGGCCCACCGTATCAGCGCGGCCCGCTTCCTCAATCAGTCCGGCGGCCAGCAGTGTGCGCAAGACGCTATCGGAGTTGACCCCCCGGACGGCCTCGACCTGCGGGCGCGTGACCGGCTGCGCGTAGGCGACGATCGCCAGTGTCTCCAGGGCGGCCTGCGACAAACGCAGGTTCACCTCCAGGCCAAGGAAATGTTCCACCTGCGGGGCCGCTTGAGGCGCCGTGACCAGTTGCAACCGTCGGCCCAGATGTTGCAACCGCAAGCCGCCCCCGGCCAGGTACGTCTCGAGGCGGGCCAGGGCCTCGCGGCCCTCTGCTTCGCTCAGGGCCGCCGCGGCGAAGAGGTCTTCTTCCTTCACCGGGCCCTGCGCGACGAAGAGCAAGGCTTCGATGAGCGCCGCCGGCGTCAGCACCTGTGATTCGCTCAAACGACAGGCTCCCCGGTGTCTCTTGGCCAACTCGGCGTCTCGGGCGCTGGGGTCACGAGCGGCGGCTGTCGCGTTGCCACCGGGGTCGCCGGTGGGATCGCCGGCGGGGTCACGGGCTCGACGGGTGCGGCAGGCTGCGGTTGAGGTGCGCGGCGTCCTTCCGGCTGCGGCAAGACCGTGATCCGCACCTCCGGCTCGCCGGCGAGCTGCAGCCCCATTTCGGTGTTCAACACCTCCTTGACTTCTTCCACCAGGCGGGATGCCATCTGCGGGACGTTGACGCCCGTCCCCACATCCACATTGACCACCGCCTGCACTTTGCCGCGCCCCGCCCGGATTTTCGGCCTCACGGCGATCACATTGGGGATGGGCGCCAGGCGATATTCCAGCTGCCGCACGACGCTTTCGACGCTGACCGTCGCCATACCGCCGGCGAGGTTCTCCACGCGGATGAAGCGCTGACGCTGCGGTCGCACCTCAAAGTAGATCAGGGCTATCGCCAGGGCATCGAAGATAAGCGCTAGCAGGACGCCGATACCCAACCGGACGGCAACCTGCGCTGCCCACAGCTGCTCTCCCAGCGTGACAGCCCAATGGCCCACGTCAGAAAGGATCACGTGCGGGATGACGCCCAGCACGCTTACCAAGAGGATCAACGCGATCAACACCAATACCACCACAATGCGGTTAAACGTGTTCATTCTGGCCTCCTTCGAAAATAGAGATCAGTGAGTCAGCAGTCAG
>JAAZNO010000335.1 GCA_012798275.1 Chloroflexota bacterium | reverse complement strand
TGGCGGCCCGGCAGAGCTGCTGGTGACGGCCCCGGATCGGGAAACCCTGGTGCAGGCGATCCTGGGCGCACGCGCGTTGGAGCTGCCGGTGTGGGTCTTTGGCGGGCTGACGAATTGTCTGATCTGCGACGCGGGCTTGCCCGGCGTGGTCGTGCTCAATCACGCGCGGGGGTACCGCTTCGAGGAGCCTTCTTGCCTCCACGCCGAAGCCGGCGCGTTGGTGGCGCCGTTGGCGCGAGCCGCGCTGCAGCGCGGCTTGGGAGGGCTGACGTGGGCCGTGGGGTTGCCCGGCACTGTGGGGGGCATGGTGGTGAACAACGCCGGCGCTTTTGGCGGCGAGACTGCCACGGTCCTGCTTTCGGCGGAGCTGCTCAGCCCGGCAGGGGAGATCGTCCAGGTCGAGCCGGCGTGGTTGGAGTTCACGTATCGGCGCAGCCGGCTCAAGGGCTCTCAGGAGGGATGGGTGGTGCTGTCCGCGATGTTCCAATTGCGGCCCGCCGAGGCGGCGCAGCTGCAGGCGAAGGCGGAGGAGTACACGGCGCGGCGTCAGCGGGCGCAGCCGCCGGGGCGCACCCTGGGCTCGACGTTCAAAAATCCGCCGGGGGATTACGCCGGCCGGCTGATCGAGGCCGCCGGGTTGAAAGGGCGGCGCGTGGGGGGGGTGGTCATCTCGCCGCAGCACGCCAATTTCTTCGTCAACGAGGGCGATGGCACGGCGGCCGACTATCTCGCGCTGATCTGTCTGGCGCAGGCGGAAGTGGAACGGCAGTTTGGCGTACATCTGGAGCCGGAGATTGAATTTTTCGGAATGGAGTGTCACTGTGGCGGATAGATTGAAGGTAGCGGTGCTGTTTGGCGGGCGCTCTGGCGAGCACGAGGTGAGTCTGGCATCGGCGCGGTCGGTGCTGGGGGCGCTCGATCCCGCCAAATACGACCTCATCCAGGTGGGCATTACTCGCCAGGGAGCGTGGATTGCGGGGGAGGACGTGCTGGGGGCCCTGCAGGCCGAAATATTTGAGGGCGTTCGCCCGGTGGCGCTGTTGCCCGACACGTTGCGGCGGGGCCTGTGGGAAATCGAACCGCTGGACGAGGCGGGCCGGCTGCGCCTGTTTTCGCGCGTGGATGTGGTTTTCCCGGTATTGCACGGCACGTTCGGCGAGGATGGCGCCCTTCAGGGCCTGCTGGAGCTGGCGGACGTGCCCTATGTGGGCTGCGGCGTCCTGGCCTCGGCGGTGGCCATGGATAAGCTCCTTTTCAAGGATGTCTGCAAGGCGCATGGATTGCCCATCGCCGCCTACGTGGGACTCAGCCGTCGCCGGTGGGAGCGTGAGCCGCAGGCAGTGTTGGAGGAGATCGAAAACACTTTGTCTTACCCGATCTTCACCAAGCCGGCGAATTTGGGTTCGTCGGTGGGGATCACCAAATGCCGGGGCCGCTCGGATTTGTTGGAAGGCCTGCAGGAGGCGGCCTGTTACGACCGACGCATTCTGGTCGAGCAGGCGGTGCCGGCGGCGCGCGAGATCGAGGTGAGCGTGCTGGGCAACGAGGCGCCCTCGGCGTCGGTGCCGGGGGAGATCATCCCCAGCCGCGAGTTCTACGATTACGCGGCGAAGTATCTGGACGAGGGGGAGCACGCCTCGCAGTTGCTCATTCCAGCGCCCCTCAGCGCCGGGCTGAGTGAGCAGGTACGGGAGCTGGCCATCCGCGCGTATCGCGCCATTGATGGGGCCGGCATGGTGCGGGCGGATTTTCTGCTCGATAACGAGAGCGGTGTGGTGTATCTGAACGAACTCAACACGATTCCGGGGTTCACCAAGATCAGCATGTACCCGAAATTGTGGGAAGCGACGGGCGTCCCCTATCCGCGCTTGCTGAGCTGGCTGATTGATCTGGCGTTGGAGCGGCATGGGGAGACTGCGCGTTCGGAGCGGGTGTATCGTCCCGGCGCGTGAATTACGAGCGTCAGCAGGGGGAGGGGAGCATGGCCAGGCGAAGTTATCCTCGAACTGCAGCCCTGTTAGGGGCGCAGCCGGTGGTGGTGCGGCAGGTCCAGGGCAGTCATCACCAGGTTCAGACGGTCGCCCCGGCATTCCGGGTTCCCTGGCGCGTGTTGCTGCCGGTCCTGTTGCTCGCGGC
>JAAZNO010000334.1 GCA_012798275.1 Chloroflexota bacterium | reverse complement strand
GTCTCGTAGGTGCCCTGGAGGATGCCCTGCGTGCCGATGTAGATCCACGAACCGGCGGTCATCTGCCCGTACATGATCAGGCCGGCCTGTTCCCACTTGTCGAAATTCGCCTGCGTGGCCCACGCCGGGACGATGTTGGAGTTGGCGATCAGCACGCGCGGCGCATCTTCGTGGGTCTTGAAGACGGCCACGGGCTTCCCCGATTGAATCAGCAGCGTGTCGTCTACGTCCATGCGTTGCAGGGTGTCGAGGATGGCGTCGAAGCATTCCCAATTGCGAGCGGCCTTGCCCCGTCCGCCGTAGACGATGAGGTTCGCCGGGTCGCCCGCCACTTCGGGATCGAGATTGTGTTGGATCATGCGGAAGGGCGCTTCGAGAAGCCAGTTTTTGCAGTGCAGTTGCGTTCCCCGTGGGGGATGGATCACACGTTGAGCCATAAGATTTGCCTCCTTTTGCTGGTTGCTGGTTGCTGGTTACTGGTTACTGGTTGCTGGTTGCTGGTTACTGGTTACTGGTTACTGGTTACTGGTTGCTGGTTGCTGGTTGCTGGTTTGCTTTCCCTCTCAGTATAGCACGAAAGTGATTGACAGAAAAAGGTTTACTTTTACAATCGGAACGTGGGCAGGTCCTGGCCGCAGGTTGCCGCTCCCTTGTGAGCGTGGAAACGTGTGAGGGTGTGAACATGTAAAGGTGTGAACGTGCGAAGGTGTGAAGGCGTGAAGGTGTGAATGTGCGTGAGAAGATCATTTACGCATTACCCGTTACGCATCACGGATTACGCATTTTCTGGAGAATCGTGCATGGCTGTTGATCTGGAAAAGGCAGCGGAACGGGGCAACCCCTCGTTGGTGTGGCGCGCCGGGCAGGATCGCCGGTTGGCGATGGTGGAGCGCGTCGCGCCGCTGCAAAGTCGCCGGGTGCTGGATGTCGGCTGCGGCGTGGGGATGTACACCTCCGCATTCCGGCGCAGCACGCCGGCGGTGTTCGGCATCGAGGTGGAATTCGCGCGCGCCGTGGAGGCGCGTCCGCGCGCTCAGGGCATCGTCCAGGCGGTGGGGGAGATGTTGCCCTTTGCCGATGCCAGCTTCGACGTGGTGTTTTCCCACGAGGTGTTGGAGCACGTCAGGGATGACCGACTGTGCGCGCGGGAAATGGTGCGGGTCGTGCGCCCTGGCGGAAGGATTATCATCTTCGTCCCCAATCGCCTGTATCCCTTCGAGACGCACGGCATCTACGTGCGAGGGCATTACAGGTTCGGCAATATCCCGCTGGTCAACTGGCTGCCCACGCCGTGGCGGAACCGGCTGGCGCCGCATGTGCGAGCGTACACAGCGCGCGGGCTGCGGCGCCTGTTCGCCGGCCTGCCGGTGAAGGTGACGTCGCACACGGTGATCTTCCCCGGCTATGATAACATCGTCGCGCGCTGGCCGGCATTGGGACGTCTGTTGCAGCGCGTTACCTACACCCTGGAGCGGACCCCGCTTCGCGCCCTGGGCCTCTCGCATTTTCTGGTGTTAGAGCGCCTTCCCTGAGGGGAGCTGCAGACATCAGCAGCCTCCGCGAGGGGCGAATGTGGCACGCCTTTCATGTCATGCCCCTGCCAACTCACTCGCCTTTGAAATCCCCCAGCCAACGGATCAAGGGAAACGCGGCTTTGACGCCGTTGAAGAAGCGTTCATCGGCTGTCCATAAAGGGCAGGCGAGGTGTTCCGCTAGCGCCAGGTAATGCGCGTCAGAGGTGGTCGGCAGATTGAACTGTGCGGCGAGTTCGAAGGCGCGCGTGGCAAGCCCTGAGGGCTGGAGATAGGCAATATCGAGTTGTAGCGCTTGTTCCAGGGCAAGGCGCGCGTCCTCCCAGGATAACGGCCCACGCAGCGCCTTGCGGTAGAGCGCGGCGGTGACCTCATATCGCAGAAGTGAGGGTGCACACACTTCTTTTTCCTCCAACGTCACCCGCGTCCACCATGCCAGAGCGAGGGGGCTGAAACGCTCGGCGGTCACCAGCGCGATCACGAGATTCGCGTCAAGGCAGAGGGTCGAGGAGTTGGGCATCGCGTTCCTCCCGTAGCTGGTGGAGTTCTTCCGCGCCGGCAGGCATTTCGCCGTACTTCTCGAACAGCGTTTTCTGAAGCTGTTGGATTTGTAGGAGCTGTTCCCGGCGGCGCTGACGTCGAATCTCCGCTTCCAGAGCTTCAGCGGCGAACCGTGAACGTTCTCCTGGAGGCGCGAGGCGTTTGAGTTCTTCCCACAACGCCGTGGGCAGCACCAGGGTGACGCGCGTCGTTTCGGTCATGGTGGACCTCCTTCGAAAATGGCCCCGAATGAACACGAATTTCACGAATAAGATTAGAAATTCCTTGCCCCCGGGGCTGCTCCGTCCTCAAGCACCGCGCTTCAGCGCGGTGGGCTCGTGTCGAACCCGTGAGCCGTCGCCGTCGCTGCTCACGACTCACATTTTCATCCTTGGATGATGTGCGCCAGCACATGGCGTCTCCTGCGAAAATGGCCCCGAATGAACACGAATTTCACGAATAAGATGAGAAATTCCTTGCCCCCGGGGCTGCTCCGTCCTCAAGCACCGCGCTTCAGCGCGGTGGGCTCGTGTCGAACC
>JAAZNO010000333.1 GCA_012798275.1 Chloroflexota bacterium | reverse complement strand
GATCCGCCCTTCAAAACCGAGGCGCGGCGAGCTTCCTAGAGCCGGTGTCCTACCAGAGCAGGTCCCTCCGTGGGGCCGAAGGCGACGTTGACTTTGCTGGCGCAGGTCACCTGCTCGCCTTCAAAGTGGCACGTGAGGGTGGCGCAGAACGGCGTCTCGTAGTACCACAGCTGCGCGGTGAAGGTATCGGGCGCGGTCCAGGCGCCGCTTGCCGCTGCCGGCTGTAGTCGCTTGAGGTCTGGCAGCAGAGTGGCCTGCCCGTACTGCCATGCCCCGTATGCCGTCTCGATCTCATGCCGCCCGCTCTGGTCGCAGAAGCTCAGGCGCGAGAGGTCCCCCTCAAAGGCGCAGGTCAACGTCTCCAGGCCCAGCGGATTGGCTTCGAGGGTGTAGCGGCGGCCCGAAACTGCCGCCGCCAGGGGGGAATCCGGCGCGCCGGCCTGCGGCTCGTGGGCGAGCGCGGCGAGCTTCGCCGTCAACTGCGCCTGCGCGGCGGTGTCCTCCGGCAGCGCCGTCGCCGTGAACGCCGGCAACAGCAGTTCCCACACCAGATTGAGCGGCCGCTGCATGTCGGCCATGCCGCCGGTCATCGCCAACACCGCGTCCTGGGTGGGCATCACGACGCAGAATTGTCCGAAAGCCCCGTCGCCGCGATACGCGCCGTGACGACAGCGCCAGAACTGGAAGCCGTAGCCCTGAGCCCAATCGCTGTTGGGATCGTCGCCGTTGGCGATCTGGACGCTGGTGGCGGCCTCGATCCAGGCTTCGGGCAGCAAGCGCACGCCGTTCCACAACCCTTTTTGCAGGTACAGCTGCCCGAAGCGCGCGATGTCCTCAGTCTTGAGGCTCAATCCCCAGCCGCCGCAGTTGATGCCCCGCGGACAGGTTTCCCATGTCGGCTCCGCGATGCCGAGCGGCTCGAACAGCCGCGGCAGGAGATACTCCCGCACGTTCATGCCGGTCACCTGGCGGATGATGGCGGCGAGCAGATAGGAAGCTCCGTTGTTGTAGACGAAATGCGTCCCCGGTTCGCGCCTGACGGCCTGCTCGAGAATGCTTTTGACCCAGTGCGTGTGACGGAGGCGTTGCGTGCGTTCCAGGGTGTCTTTGAGATGCCCGGTGGACATCGAAAGCAGGTGTCGCACGCGCACGGCGGGCCACCGCTGTCCCAGGCGGCGCGGCAAGTCCTCCGGGAAGAAGGAGATCACGGGGTCGTCGAGGGTGAGCCGGCCCTCGGCGATGGCGAGCCCGATGGCGGTGGAGGTGAAGCTCTTGCTCAGCGAGAACAGCATGTGAGGCCGGTCGGGGGCGTAGGGCGCCCACCAGCCCTCAGCGATGGCGCGCCCGTGACGCACTAGCATGAAGCTGTGCAGGTCACAGCCGGCGCGTTCGCTCGCTTCGACGAAGGCGAGGATCGCCGCTGAGGGAATCCCCGCGCTTTCCGGGGTCGTCCGTGGCAGAGAGATTGACATGAGAGTCTCCTTCGAGAATAGCGAATCGGCGAATCTGCGAATTAGCGAATCAGCGAAAAAGCGAATCTAAAAATCACTTGCATGACATATGTATCGCGAACTTCAGTTCGCTCTCAGAAAATGGCTCACGGATGGCCGCGGATTTCACGGATCAGAAAAGGTACTGCAAACTTCAGGTCGCTCTCAAGCCGCCCCGGCATGAATTCCGGGTCTGACAGGTCAAGTTCGCTGAAGCGAGCTCCCTAAACAGCGCGCTTCAGCGCGCTTGGCTCGTGTCAGGCTGGGGATTCCATCCCCAGCCGAAGCGGTGAGCCGTCTCACATTTTCATCCTTGGATGATGGGATGATGTGCGCCAGCAGCTGGCGTTTCCTTGGAAAATAGGCGAGTCAGCGAAAAAGCGAATCGGCGAGTCACTCACGTTTGCACCTTCACACCTGGACACCTGAGCACGTTCGCACTTTCCCACGTTGGCGGTCACTTTTCCACGAGAAAATGATCTATGACCAGCGCATCCAGGCCGGAGGTGTAGAACGTCGCCAGTGCCTCCGTCGGGGTGTTGACGATGGGCTGCCCACGCACGTTGAAGGACGTGTTCAACACGAGCGGGACGCCGGTCAGCTCGCCGAAGCGGGCGATGAGG
>JAAZNO010000332.1 GCA_012798275.1 Chloroflexota bacterium | reverse complement strand
GAGCATCCCATTGCCGACCACCGGCGAAGAGAGAATGCCGCGGCGCGCGCGAAAACGCCAGCGCATGTCGCGGTTGAGGCCCAAAGCATACACCACGCCCATCTGGCAGGCAAAGAAAATCAGATTTTCGTGCAGCAGGGGGCGGGTGCGCACGGCTCCATCCGCCTGAAAGCGCCACGCCTGCCGCCCCCCTCCCATGTGAATGGCGTAAAGATGGCGATCATCGGAGCCAATGAACAGATGGCCGAATTCCACCGAAGGCGACGAATAGATTTTGCCCCCCGTCGGCACCGTCCATGCCAGCTTCCCCGAACGCGCCTCGACCGCATAGACCACCCCATCGGTCGCGCCGAAGGCCACAACGCTATCCGCCACTATTGGCGTCGTTCCCACACTGCCGTTGGCCGCGTATTTCCAGATAAATTTGCCACTACTCGCATCCAACGCATACAGATTGTTGTCGTAAGAGGGCACAAAGACCGTGCCACCGGAAACCGCCACCGAAGCGCGCACCTCATCCTCGCAGGCGAAGCGCCACAGCGGCTTCACGGCGCCAGCAGCGAAAGCCGTCGTCTCGGGAACACCCTGTCGGGTGCCGCCAAATCCGCGCATACTTGGTAACGACAGCAATACACGTTTGAATTCCTCGGCGGATCCCCAACGTTTGTTGATGTCATACTCCAGCGCCTTATCGAGAACCTCGATCAATTCGCGGGAGACGGTGGGATTGGTCTTGAAAATGGGCCGTTCGTGAAATGAGAACGGCGGTTCAAGCCGCGGATCTTGTTTGCTCAGCAAATGATGCAACGTTGCTCCGAGAGCGTAAATGTCGCCGCGTGGCTCCGCGATGCCGCGATATTGCTCCGGCGGCGAGTAGCCCTCGGTGCCGACCATCGTGCCTCGGGCGCCGCTCTGAAACAGCTTGGCAATGCCGAAATCTACCAGCCGAATGCGTTCGTGCTCATCCAACATGATATTGGAAGGCTTCAGATCACGGAAAATAATGGGGCGCGGCTGATGGTTGTGCAAATAAGACAGCACATCACAGATTTGCACGGCCCAATTAATCACACGGGTCTCAGGAAAGAACCCTTCCGTTTCGGTAATCAACGCTTCCAGATCCTGGCCAGGGATAAATTCGAGCACCAGATAGCTGCGGTTACCCTCGGTGAAATAGTCGTAGACCTGGGGGATCGCGGGATGACTCAACGTGGCAAGAATGCTCGCCTCCCGCTCAAAGTTGCGGACCACCATCTGTTGCACCTGCGGGTCAGTGGCCGTATTCACCATTTCCTTGACAGCGCAGAGGCGCAACACGTTGGGGAAACGGAGGTCCTGGGCCTTATACACCGCTCCCATGCCTCCTACACCAACAACACCCAGGATCTTATACCGATTCTGCAGCTGTACGCCCTCGCTGAGCAAGCCAGGCCGGGGAAGCGTTTCTGTACCGGAACGGCCGGCTGCCTGGCGCGTCTCCAGACGGCGCACCCGCTGCGTGCTGAGGAGATCGGGAACCGGCGCCGCGGCAGAGGAGACAGAGGCTGGCCGGGGTTCAGCTTCGCCGGCGGTCGGAGGAGCCGATTCCGGCTCGGGCACCTTCGACTCGGCCGACAGAGGGGGGCGCAGACGCTGTGAAAGTCCCCGAATGCGTCGTGTCTCCAAAGATGATTCAGGCTGCTGCGGCGGCTGTGTTTTTCCTTTTGGCTCGGTCATAATATTCCATATGAATGATTGAATAAAGACGAACTGCCCTGATTATACGAGTGTTCATGCAAAAAGGCAAATAAGCGCGTGCTGCTCCTCGTTCCCTTACGATCGGGTCCAGGGTTCACTTGTAGTTCTAAAAAGTTGTGCTAACCTTATTCTTGAACGAGCCTCTTTTCAAATGACAAACATAACCAGGTCGTAGAAGTGGGAGCAGAAAACAGCATGATCATCGTGCCAGCCGCCATAAAGACCGAAGTGGTGCTCGAATGTTATGCCTGTGGACATCAACAGCCCTATCGTTTGCCTCACCCGCCCTGCCCCAAATGCGGGCACGACTTCATGGAAGCCCGCTACAATTACGCGGCCGTGCGCTCCTTATGGCCCGAGGTTCTCGCCGGCCGGCCCTTCACCATGTGGCGCTATCGGGAATTGCTGCCCCTCTTCGATGACCAATACCAGATCAGCATGGGCGAAGGGGGAACGCCGCTCCTACCCGCACACAATCTCAGCATGATGCTCGGCACCAGGCACCTGTTCATCAAAGATGAGCGACAAAACCCCACCAACTCGTTCAAAGACCGCCAGGCGGCGTTGGTCATCTCAATGATGAAAGAGGCCAACGTCTCGGAGATGGTGGTGGCCTCTACCGGCAACGTGGCGATTTCTTACTCCGCCTATTCCTCACACGCGGGCATCAAACTGTGGACTTTCCTCCCGAGCCTGGTGCCGCCGGAGAAAATGCAGGAGATCGCCCTCTATGGCAGCGAGGTCATCAAGGTCACAGCGACGTATGATGTCACCAAGAAGGTCGCCGCGCAATTCTCGCATCACAAAGGCATCACCGAGGATCGCGGCATCCGCAACATCGGCACGCGGGAAGCGATGAAGACCCTGGCATTTGAGGTGGCCGAGCAGCTGGCAGAAGTGCTGGGTCCGCCCCGTCCCGGCGTCCCGTGGCGCGCTCCCGACTGGTACATTCAGGCCGTCAGCGGCGGCATGGGACCGGTGGGCTTCTGGAAAGGCTTCTACGAGCTCTATCAGATGGGGTTAGTAGACCGTATGCCCAAAATGGCGCTCATCCAGGTGGAGGGCTGCGCTCCCATGGTCAACTCCTTTCGCAAAAATCTGCTCGAAGCCGAGCCGGTGACTTCGCCTGACACGCAGATCATCACCATTGCCACCGGCGCCCCTGGCCCGGCATACAGTTACCTGGCCAGGATTGCCAGAGAGCACGGGGGGACCTTTGAATCCGTCACCGACAACGAAGCGTTCCGGGCGACCCATGTGCTGGCCAAAATGGAGGGGCTTTCGATGGAGCCGGCGGCCGCAGCCGCCTTCGCCGGGTTGTTCAAACTGCTCAGCCAGGGCGTCATCCGGCGCGACGAAATCATCGTGGTCAACTGCTCCGGGCACACCTTCCCCGTCGAGAAATTCCTGTTGGGGCCCGACTGGGCCAAAGAAGTCAGCGAAGCGGACGTCGCCGGCGAACAAGTGCAGGCGCCCAAGCCACCGAGCGAGGATCTGCTCGGTGCGCTCGATCAGCTCGACGAACGGGTGAAAACCATCATCATCATGGAAGACAATCCCGAAGCCGCGCGCCTGTTGCGCCGCATCCTGCAGACCCGGGGTGATTTCCAGATTGCCGAGGCGCACAACGGCCGCGAGGGCCTGGCGCTTATCCAGCAGCACCGCCCCGATCTGATCCTGCTGGATTTGATGATGCCGGACATGGACGGATTCGCCGTGCTCGACGCGCTCAAAGCAGACGAGACGCTGCGCGATCTGCCCGTCATCGTGGTGACCGCCAAAGAGCTGACCCAACAGGAACGGCAACGCCTCCAAGGGCGGATCAAGATGCTGCTCCAAAAAGGCTCCTTCATGGATGACGACCTGCTGGATGACATCAACGCGCTGTTGGACAAAGTCTAGCCCAACCGTGGCGCAGCGGCGAAGGGAAAACGGAGGTCAGCATGACCAAAATCTTATACGTCGAAGATACCCCTGCCAGCCAGACCTTGGTCCAGCGTATTCTCCAGGCTGAAGGCTTTGAGGTCATCATCGCCAATTCGGGCCTCGCCGCCATCGAGTCCGCGACGCGAGAAAAGCCCGATCTCAT
>JAAZNO010000331.1 GCA_012798275.1 Chloroflexota bacterium | reverse complement strand
GAGAAAACCGTGGTGGTCGCCTCGCGGCTGTGGGCCGAGCGCGCCACCGAACTGCTGCAGCTGGGGGTGAAGGACGTGATTCTCAAGCCCTACACTCCTGTGGAGATGGAAAAACTGTTCGCCTGAAGCCAGGACGCGATCGGCGAGACCTCGCGGCGAGAACGCTCCCGCCGCGAGGTTTTTGTACCCGCTGGGGGGTCTGCCGCCGTCACCTTGCTGGGAGGCCGGCATCAGTCTTGTGTTATAATAAAATTTTGGAAGCCGCTGGGCGTCACAACTCCTGGCGGCAGCCGACATTTCAACAAGGACAGGAATCACGATACCTATGAATATCGCCAACCGTATCAAAGCCCAACCGCGACTCGGCCTCATCATCCTGGCATACATCGCCTTCATCTCGCTGGGCATGCCCGATGGCCTGTTCGGCGTGGCGCTCCCCTCGATCCGCACCAGCTTTTCGGTGCCGTTGAATGCCGTCGGCGCCATCTTCATCGCCAGCACGGCCGGTTACATGTTTTCCAGCTTCAACAGCGGTTTCTTCATCTCACGGCTGGGTGTGGGGCGCGTCCTGGCCATCAGCTGTGCGCTGACCGGCAGTGTCCTCATCGGCGACACCCTCGTGCCGAACTGGGGCTCGATGGTCGCCCTGGGCCTGGGAGCGGGCCTCGGTGCCGGTGCCATTGACGCGGGGCTCAACACTTACGTCGCCGCACACTTCGGCGAGGGCTTGATGCAGTGGCTCCATGCCAGCTACGGTATCGGCGTGACCCTCGGCCCCCTCATCATGACGTTTGCCCTCACCTCGCTCAACTCCTGGCGCGCCGGCTACCGCATCGTCGGCATTTTCCAGCTGCTGCTGGCGACAGGTTTTGCGCTGACGCTCTCCATGTGGAATCAGGGAGAGACGTCCCCGACGGCGGAGCAACCGCAGCGCCTCACGGATTACAAGACGCCGATGAGCGAGACCTTGCGTCAGCCGCGGGTCTGGCTCAGCGTGCTGCTGTTCCTGTTCTACACCGGTGCTGAGGTCACCCTGGGCACCTGGGTGTACACCCTCCTCACCGAATCGCGCGGGGTGGATCCCACCGCCGCCGGCTTCTGGACGGGCAGTTACTGGGCGATGTTCACGGTGGGGCGGGTGCTGGCAGGACTTTATACGCGACATGTCCGCGCCAACACCCTCGTCCGCGGCAGTTTGATCGCCGCTCTGTGTGGCGCCCTTCTTTTGCTATGGAACCCGGCTCCCGTTGCCAACCTCATCGCCGTGGCAGTCTGCGGCTTTGCCATCGCGCCGATCTTCCCCGCGCTCGTCTCAGGCACCAGTCAGCGCGTCGGCGAGCGCTTCGCGGCGAACACCATCGGCATGCAGATCGCCGGCGGCGGTCTGGGAGGCGCCATCGTCCCCAGCCTCGCCGGCGTCCTGGCGCGGCAGTTCTCCCTGGAAGTCATTCCGCTCTGGCTGGTAGGGTTGTTCGTGACCCTGCTGACGGTGTTCCAGGCCCTCTCGCGGCAAAAGACGGAGAAGTCAGTGCTGCCTTCTTGAAAGACGTCCAGGGCAATTCTATCGGTTCTATGCGCCCGCAAGCTAATGGAAGCCGGCCCGGCATTTCAATCGGGGGCAGCTGCGCAGGGGTGCCTTCCCGAGGGCCCGCCTGTCCGTCCGATGACAGAAATCGCCGGAAGGCCGGGCGTCCCTGATCGATCCCGCGCCTGAGCGCCGGCATCCGCAATGAGGTCAGACAAAACATAAACATGGCTGCTGATACTTCCAAACAGGCTCTGCTATCCCCGACCCTGTTTCCCGAGCCCGCCGCGAATGAGGAGCTGATTTCGCCTTACAAAGGTCAGTTGGTGAATTTGCTGGTACCGCCGGAAGAGCAAGAGGCCGTGCTGGCTCGAGCCCGGCGATATCCCTCCCTGCAGCTCTCAAACCGCGCGCTGAATGATCTAGAGCTCCTGGCTGTCGGCGGCTTTTCACCTCTGGAGCGGTTCATGGGCCAGGCCGACTATGAGCGCGTGCTGACGGAAATGCGCCTGGCGCAAGGCGCCCTTTTCCCTATCCCCATCACGCTCCCCCTCAGCAAAGCAGAGCTCCCCGCTCACGCGGAATGGATCACGTTACGCGACGCGCATAACGACATCCTGGCAACAATGCGGCTCGAGGAAGTCTTCCGCTGGAATTCCCAACGCGAGGCGCAGCAGGTCCTAAACACCACCGATCCCCGCCACCCGCTCGTATCGGAGATGGAACGCTGGGGGGATTTTTACATCTCCGGGGAGCTGCGCGTCTTACGGCTGCCGCCGCATTACGATTTTGTCGAGCTGCGTCACACTCCGGCGCAGGTACGCGCTCAGCTCGCTGCGCTAGGGCATGCACAGGTCGTGGCGTTCCAAACACGGAATCCCATGCACCGCGTCCACGAAGAACTCACGCAACGCGCCACGGCCCAGGTCAACGGCAGCCTGCTGCTCCATCCGGTAGTAGGGCTGACCCGACCCGGCGATGTGGATCACTACCTCCGAGTGCGCAGCTACAAAACGCTGCTGGAGAAGTATTATGACCCGCGCCGCACGGTTTTGAGTCTGTTGCCGTTGGCCATGCGCATGGCGGGGCCGCGCGAAGCGCTCTGGCATGCGTTGGTCCGGCGCAACTACGGCGCGACACACTTCATCATCGGGCGCGATCATGCCAGCCCCGGCAACGACAGCCAGGGGCGCCCCTTCTATGGACCCTACGAGGCCCAGGAATTGCTCATGCAATACGCCGACGAGCTGGGAGTCCACCCTCTCCCGTTCAAAGAATGGGTGTACTTGCTAGATGAAGACCGCTATGAAGACATAGCACACGTGCCTCCTGGAGCTAAAATCGCCCGTCTCTCCGGCACCGAGGTACGGGAGGAATACCTCGCCAACGGGAAGCCGCTGCCAGAATGGTTCACCCGACGGGAAACCGCCGAAATCTTGTTGGAAGCTTATCCGCCGCGCCACAAGCAGGGAGTGTGTATCTGGTTCACCGGCTTGAGTGGCGCCGGCAAGTCCACCATCGCCAGCGCACTGACCGAACTGCTGCTGGAGCTGGGACGGCAAATCACGCTGCTGGACGGCGACGTAGTGCGCACGCACCTTTCCAAAGGCCTGGGCTTCAGCAAAGAGGACCGCGACACCAACATTTTACGCATGGGCTTTGTCGCCAGCGAGATCGTGCGCCATCACGGCTATGTCGTGTGTGCAGCCATCAGCCCCTATCGCCAAACTCGGAATGAAGTACGCCAGATGGTGGGGACGGAGCACTTCATCGAAATCTTCGTCAATACGCCGTTGGAAGTCTGCGAACAGCGCGACCCGAAGGGAATGTACGCCCAGGCCCGGGAGGGTAAGATCAGAGGTTTCACAGGCATAGATGATCCCTATGAAGCGCCGCTCAATCCCGAAATGGTGTTGGAAACGCTCCACTCCGGCCCTGAGGAGAACGCGCGCCAGATCATCGCCTACTTGAAAGCCCATGCCTTCCTGGCGCCGCATTAGACCAAATCCAGTTCTGGGCTATACTCCAGCGCATGACTGCAGACAGCGTGAGAACTCATGGCGAGCGGGGAGAACATGCGGGTATTTGTGACCGGGGGCACGGGATTCATCGGCAGCGCTGTGGTGCGTGGCCTGCTCGCCGCGGGGCATGAAGTGCGGACGTTGGTCCGTCCTGGTTCCGATACCCGCCAGCTGGACGGCCTGCCGGTGGAGCGAGTGCCCGGCGACTTGCACACCGACTCGGCGCTGGCCAGAGGGCTTGCCGGCTGTGAGTGGGTATTTCACGTCGCCGCCCTGTACAGTTACTCCCCTCATCGGTGGGACGATTTTTATCAGACCAATGTCGAGGGTACCCGCCGGGTGCTGGAGGCGGCCCGCCGCGCCCAAGTGACCCGTGTGGTATACACCAGTTCCGTCGCCACATTGGGCTGCCACCGGGATCACACCCCCGCGACGGAGGAGACCCCCGCCACACTGGAGGAACGCATCGGCCCCTATCAGCGCAGCAAATTTCTCGCCGAAGAAGTCGCGCGTGACTATGCCCGCCAGGGCCTGCCGGTGGTGATTGTCAACCCCAGCGCGCCGGTGGGCGTAGGCGATCACAAGCCAACGCCCACCGGGCAAATCATTGTGGACTTCCTCAACGGGCGCATGTTTGGCTATGTGGACACCGGACTCAACGTCGTGGATGTGGAGGAGGTAGCCCGAGGGCACCTGCTCGCGGCTGAGCGGGGGCGCGTGGGAGAGAGATACATCCTGGGCGGCGAAAATCTGACCCTCAAGCAGCTCCTCGACCTGCTGGCTGAAATCAGTGGACGACCGCGTGTCCGCCTCCACATTCCCCATGCAGTGGCCCAGGCCTGGTCGTACCTGGATGTGAGCCTGGCGCGCTTGAATCCGCGCCACATCCCGGCAGCCACGCCGGAAAAAGTACGCCTCTCGCGCCGCTACGAGTTCTTCGATCCAGGAAAGGCCATACGGGAATTGGGCCTGTCGCCGGCCCCCGCCCGTGAAGCCCTGAGCAAAGCCGTCGCCTGGTATCGGGCACACGGATATGCGCCATGAAACCGCCCCGCCAGCCCATGGCGATGGGCCCGCATGCCGCAAGAGCGGCCGCCGCCGGGCGCTCCGCCATCAGTGATCCAAGGAATTACCCATGAATCAACTCGCCCATGACGTTGCGCCTTCCAAATCCACCCGCCCCTCGCGGACGAGCCCCCGAAAGAGAGGCCGCCGTGGCTGCGCCGGACTGATCCTGGGGATCGGCGCCCTGCTGCTTCTGCTGCCAGGCGGCCTGGTGACCGGCTGGAGCGGCATCCGGCGCTCCGGGCCAATCCCTGAGCCATGGTTTGCCGGCAGCAACTCCGAGGCAGCGTCCTTCCCCCGGCCAGCCTGGACTCCAGCGCCGATTTCCCACCTGCCCATTCCCGAGCACCCCTTCATGGCAGCGGGCGTCGGCAACAACATGCACGATGACGCCTACATGAGCGACACCTATCCGGCCAGCGGGCCCCTGGGTCTGAACCCGCAGGTGAGCTCGCGAACGCAAGGCTTCGGCGGCTATGGCACGCTTGCCTTTGACCGGGAGGGGCGAATCGTCGCCGTCTACAGCAATGGCGGGAAATTCCAGCTCGAACTGCTCGACGCCTTGACGCTACAGGAACTTGCCGCCTACGATCTGCCGTCGCGGAGCAGCCGCTGGATTCTCCAGGGCATTCCCCCCTGGGAATATCTGGGCGCGGGGATGTATTTCTACCTCGACGAGCAGGGCCGCGCCGTCGTGCCGACCACTGACAATACTATCCGCGTCGTCCAGGTCCCCGATATGCACACGCACGTCACCTTCGAACTGGTGCGCGAATATGACCTGCGCTCTCACGTGGCGCCCCTTCCCTGGCCCGCTGAGGATAGCGTGGCGTGGGTGCTGCCTGATTGGGATGGCACGGTCTACTGGTATGCCACCACAGCCGGGATAGTGGGCACGGTAGACGTCGAAACCGGCTCCGTTCACACCCTGCGCCTCGAAAACGAAATCATCGAGAATTCGTTCGCCGTGGGGGAGGATGGCGTGTTCATCGTCTCCGACTACGCCCTCTATCGCTTCCAGCACGACGCAGCGGGGGGCCCGGCCATCACCTGGCGCACGGCCTACGATCGTGGCCCAGGGAAGAAGCCCGGTCACATCACCCGAGGCTCAGGCACCTCGGTGACGCTGGTCGGCACCCCGGAGGGGCTGGTCGTGATCACCGACAACGCCGAGCCCAGGATTCACGTCCTCTTTGTACGCCGCTCCGATGGCACCGTGATGTGCAGTGCACCGGTGTTCACCCCGGGACAGAGCGGCACCGACGTCAGCGCTGTCGGCTTCGAGATGGCGGACGACGCTGGCAAAAGCACTGGCGTCACCTCCGTGCTGGTGGAAAACAACTGGGGACACCACACTTTTCCACGCTCTCGCCCCGAACCCGGACTGACACGGGTGGATGCCGTGCGACAGCCCGATGGCAGCTATCAGTGCCGGGAAATCTGGGCGAGTGACGAAAAAGGCATCGGCGTCTTCAAACTGTCCTTGGGGAATGGCCTGGCTTACATGTACTGGCGCGGCGAGAAGGGCTTGATCACGCCATGGTATCTGACGGCCATTGATTGGCGAACAGGGCAGACCGTCTACAAACAACGCACCGGTGCGGGATTGGGTTACAACAACTGGGCCGGCGCCCTTTTTCTCCACCCCGATGGCGGACTGGCTTACTCAACCACCATCTTTGGCCTTGTGGCCGTGCGCGATGGAGCGCGTTAAAATGAACCGTGAAGAACTGGCGGCCATGTTCGAACATCCAGTAGCGATGGGCTCGCTGCAGAACTGGCTACGGCTGCTGTGGCGCCACAAAAAGGTGGAGGCCCATTATCTGCCGCGCGTCCTTTTCGTGACGTTGACCACGCTGTTGACCAGTCCGGTGCGCGTGTACGAACAGCTGCGCTACGCTTCGACAATCCATCGCACGGCCATTCAGCCGGCGCCCATTTTCATTATAGGACATTGGCGCAGCGGCACCACACACCTGCACTTGCTGCTCTGCCAGGACCCGCAACTGGGTTTCGTCTCCACGTTTCAGACCCTGGCGCCCGGCTTTTGCCTCGTTGGGCAGGGGCGCATCAAGAAGATCGTAGGATACTGGCTGGTGAAAGGACACCCCACGCGGTTCATTGACAACGTCCCCTTGCGGATTGATGCGCCTCAGGAAGAGGAATTCGCCATGGCCAATGTCACGCCGCATTCCTTCCTCCATGTCTTCTCCTTCCCCCGGCAGGCAGACGAGATCTTTGCGCGGACGACCCTGTTTCAGGGGATCACCCCGGCAACGCTTGCCGAGTGGTCAGCCTCCTACGTGGAAATTCTACGCAAGGCCACGCTGCTTGCGGGAGGCAAACGGCTGATTCTCAAAAACTGCGCCAACACCGGGCGGATCCGCGTGCTGCAAGAGCTCTTCCCCGACGCGAAATTCATCCACATCGTCCGCAACCCCTACGATCTGTTCCTGTCCACGCGGCAGCTCTGGCACGTGGTGCTGTCGAAGTCACAATTGCAGCAGATTGAGCCAGCGGAAATTGACCGCCACATCTTGCAGTTCTACCCCCAGCTCCTGCAACAATACCTGGCCGATCGGGCCCTCATCCCGCCGGGGAACCTGGTCGAGGTGCGCTTCGAGGACCTGGAGGCCGCCCCCTTGGACGAAACACGTCGCATCTACGAGACCCTGGGCCTGCCCGGCTATGCAGAAGCCGAGCCGGCATTACAAGCCTATCTGGCTTCGGTCACCAGCTACCGCAAAAATCGCTATCAGCTCACGCCAGACGTCATCGAACAGGTGAATCAACACTGGTCATTTGCCTTTGACACGTGGGGATACCGCCGTCTGGAATCAGCTCCGGCGCCTCAGCCAGCGCAAGGGGCGCATCAGGTTCCCGACAATTAGACTCGTCGTCACATCGGTGCGCTTCCAAGCGCCAAAGGAG
>JAAZNO010000330.1 GCA_012798275.1 Chloroflexota bacterium | reverse complement strand
TTTTCGCCTGATCGCCATGTCACTCAACGGTTTGCTGAGTTGGATCCGTGAACGTCCCGCTTATCAGACGCTGCGAGAGCAGCTGGCGAGTGGGACGCACGTGCCCGCGCAAGTCGCGCCCGCCCCGGCCATTCCGGCAGTGCTCGCTGCCCTCGTGGAGGATCTGCCGGGGCCGCACATCCTCCTCACCCCCACCGCCGCCGAGAGCCGCCAGCTGCTCCAGGCGCTGCGCACCACCTGGTTGCGCGCCCCCGAACGGCTACTCTCCTTCCCAGAGCCGCAGGTGATGCCCTACGAGCGGGCTGCCTGGGCGCCGGAAACAATCACCGATCGGCTGACGACGCTTTCCACCCTCTTCCTGCAGCGAGCCGACACCGCCGGCGACGTCCCGCCGCCCATCATCGTCACCTCCGCGCGAGCGGTCATGCAGCGCCTGCTGCCCTATCGCCAGTTCCGTCGCGCCGCGCGCCGCATCGCAACCGGGAGCCGCGACTCCCTCACGGCGCTCGCGCGGCATTGTCGCGGCATCGGCTATGAAAGTGTGAGCGTCGTCGAAGCGCCGGGCCAGATCAGCCAGCGTGGGGGGCTGCTGGACATTTTCCCGCCCCACGCCGCCCAACCCTATCGGCTCGACTTCTTCGGCGATGAAATCGAGGCCATTCGCACCTTCGAACCAGCGACGCAGCGCTCGACGGGCCGCGTCGAGGGATTCTGGCTCACGCCGGTGCGCGAAGCGCTGCCGCAAGATGGCGCCCGCGCCGCGGCGGCCCTGCGAGCCTCCCTGGAGGAAGACCTGCTGCCCGAAGTGCGCACCCCCCTCGAGGCCGACCTGCAAGCCCTGGAAGCCGGCGTCCCCTTCCCCACGCTGGAATACTACCTGCCGTACATGTACCAGGAGACCTCAACGCTCCTGAGCTATCTGCCACCCGAAGGCCGCCTCATCCTCTACAACGCCGAAGCGCTGCCCGGACGCTGGGCCGAACTCTACGCCGAAGCGGAGGCGCTGCGTCAACGCGCCCGCGCCGAACACCTGCCGGGCAGCGATGCGCCGCTTCCCTACAGCAGCTGGGAAAACTGGGAAGGGGCGCTGGCTGACCGCGTCGTCCTGCCCCTCAACCCCGGCGAAGAAGGCCCTCTCGCGGAACTTTTCGCCCCGGCGCCGCATTTCGCCGGCAAGCTGGGCGAAGCGCTGGGACGCCTCCGCCAATGGACGAAACTCGGCGATCAAATCGTCGTCGTGAGCCGCCAGGGCGCCCGCCTGGCGGAGTTGTGGCAGGAGTTCACGCCGCCGCCCGTCCTCGAGACGCTCGACGCGCCGCCGGAAACGCTCATCACCTTCGTGCAGGGAGTCGTCGCCGGCGGCTGGCAGATGCCCGCCGCCGCTGCCGCAGTCCAGGGCCTGCCCCACATCACCCGGCACCTCATCACCGACGAAGAGCTCTTCGGCTGGCGCCCACCAGAACCGCGCCGCCGTCCCCGTCGGCGGGTCGCCGCGCCGGAATTCGCCTTCGCCGATCTCCAGCCCGGCACGGCCGTCGTCCACGAGGATTATGGCATTGGCATCTTCCAGGGGCTCGTCACCCGTAGTGTGGATGACATCGAGCGCGAATATCTGCTGCTGGAATATGAGGGGCGCGACCGCCTCTATGTCCCCATCCACCAGGCGGACCGCCTGAGCCGGTATATCGGCGTCGAAGGACAGAAACCTCTCCTGACCCATCTCGGCGGCACCAGCTGGGCCGAGGTCAAAGCCCGCGTGCGTCTGGCCGCCACGGAACTCGCCGGCGAGCTGCTCGATCTCTACGCCAAACGCAAAGTGGTGGAAGGACATGCCTTCGCTCCCGACAGCCCCTGGCAGGCAGAGCTCGAAGCGGCCTTCCCCTACCTGGAGACCGAAGATCAGGTCGAGGCCATCCAGGCGGTGAAGCAGGACATGGAGGCCCCGCAGCCCATGGATCGCCTGATCTGCGGCGATGCGGGCTACGGCAAGACCGAAGTCGCCTTGCGCGCCGCCTTCAAGGCCGTGATGGACGGCAAACAGGTCGCCATGCTCGTCCCCACGACCGTCCTGGCGCAACAGCATTTCCAGACCTTCAGCGAACGGCTCAAGCCTTTTCCGGTGAACGTCGAGCTGCTCTCACGTTTCCGCACCGACGCCGAACAACGCCTCGTGCTGCAACGGCTGGCGGAGGGCAAAGTGGACATCGTCATCGGCACGCACCGCCTCCTGCAGCGCGACGTGCGCTTCAAAGACCTGGGGCTGATCATCATTGACGAAGAACAGCGCTTTGGCGTCTCCCACAAGGAGAAACTCAAGCAGATGCGCACGGAAGTGGACGTCCTCACGCTCACCGCGACGCCCATCCCGCGCACCCTCTACATGGCGCTGATGGGCGTGCGAGACGTCAGCATCATCGAGACCCCGCCTCAGGAGCGGCTGCCGACTTTCACCTACATCGGCCCCTACTCCGGCGAGATCGCGCGGCGGGTCATCTTGCGGGAGCTGGAGCGCGGCGGACAGGTCTTCTACGTCCACAACCGCGTGGAATCCATTGCTACGATTGAGAGCCGCCTGCGGGAGCTGGTGCCCGAAGCCAGCATCGGCGTGGGGCACGGGCAGATGCACGAACGCGAGCTGGCGCAGGTGATGGAAAAATTCGCCGCCGGCGAGATCAACGTGCTGCTGGCGACTACCATCATCGAAAGTGGGTTGGATTTCCCCAACGCCAACACCATCATCGTCGAGCGGGCGGATCGTTTCGGGCTGGCGCAGCTCTATCAGCTGCGGGGTCGGGTGGGCCGCGGCGCCCGGCGCGGGTACGCCTATCTCTTCCACGGACGGCGCATGAACGAGGAAGCGCGCCAGCGACTGCAGGCCTTGCAGGAGACGACCAGCAGGGGCGGCGGCTTTGCCATCGCCCTGCACGATCTCGAAATCCGGGGCGCGGGGGAAATGCTCGGCGCGCGGCAGCACGGACACATCGCCGCGGTGGGATTTACCCTCTACACCCAAATTCTCACCAACGCCATTGACACGCTCAAAGCACAGCGTGAGGGAAAGCCAGCGCCGCCGCCGCCCATCGGCGGGATCACGCTCGAATTGCCGCTCGCCGTGGGCATTCCGGCCGATTTCATCCCCGACGAAGCACTGCGCCTGCAGCTCTATCGCCGCATGGCGGAGCTCACCGACGAGACGCAGATCGGCGCGTTCGAGGAGGAACTGCGCGACCGCTTCGGGCCGCTGCCGGAAACCACCGGGAATCTCATCTACCAGCTGCGGCTCAAAGTCCTGGCGCGCGACGCGCACCTCCCCGCCATCGCTATTGAAAGCGGGCAAATCGTGCTGCGTCCCTCCTGGCTCAAGGAGCTCCCTAACGAGCCGTGGCACGAGCTCCACAAGCGGCTTCAGCCGTATGGACGGGTGGGACGGCGCGAAATCTGGCTGCCGCTCACCCTGGATCAAAGTCAGTGGCAGGTCAACCTGCAAAACGCGCTGGAGCAGCTGGCCGATTGGCAACGCAGCCGGTAACCGGCTCGCGCGCCGGCGCCTCATACGGACGGGGGTCCATCGAGACGACATGCCCATTTTTTCCGCCGACACCCTGACATGGCTGCTCTTCGTCGCGACAGCGGCGCTCTACGCCTTCCTCAACGGCTTCAGCGACAGCGCCAATACGGTCGCCACGATGATTTCCTCGCGGGCGATGAGCCCCCGGCAGGCCCTGGGGTTGAGCGCCATCGCGCACTTTGTCGGCCCGTTCCTGTTCGGCATCGCCGTTGCTGCGACGATCGGCGAAGAGGTCATCGCCGGTGAAGCCGCGACGCTGCCCGTCATCTGGGCGGCGCTGCTGAGTGCCATCCTCTGGAACCTCATCACCGCGCGGTCAGGCATCCCCTCGAGCGCCTCCCACGCGCTCATCGGCGGGATGATGGGCGCCGCCATCCTCGGCTATGGCACGGATGCGATCATCCTCGGCGGACTGGAGAAGGTCCTGGCAGCGTTGCTGCTCTCGCCCATCCTGGGATTGGTCGGCGGGTATGTCTTGATGAAGGGCGTGCTCTTTCTCGCCCGTGGTGCCTCGCCGCGCATCAACAACTTCTTCAAGCGCTCGCAGGTGTTCACGGCGGTGGCGCTGGCGCTGAGCCACGGCGCGAATGACGCCCAGAAGGCGATGGGGGTCATCGCCATGGGCCTGCTGGCGACGGGACGCCTCAGCGCGTTTGCGGTGCCGCAATGGGTAATGATCCTCTGCGCAGGGGCGATGTCGCTGGGAACGCTGCTCGGCGGCTGGCGCATCATCAAGACGCTGGGAGGGCGCTTCTACCAAATCCGGCCGGTTCACAGCTTCAACTCGCAGCTGGCATCCACCCTCATCATCCTCGGCGCGGCCCTGATGGGCGGTCCCGTGAGCACCTCGCAGGTCGTGAGCGCCACCATTCTGGGCGCGGGGGCGGCGGAACGCCTCAACAAAGTGCGGTGGGGCGTCGCCAAAAACATCTTGCTGACGTGGCTGCTTACCATCCCAGCGGCGGCCGCCATCGCCGCCGGGAGCTATCTGCTGTTGAAGCGCCTGCTCCCGTGAAAAATGTAACGCACCCTGTAGGTTGCGATCTCTGCGTGGAAGGACATGTCCATGGGATTCCTGAAAAACCTGTTTCGCCCCAAACCCGATAAATTCCTGACCCTGCTGGAACAACAGGCCGATTTCACCGTCCAGGGGATGGAGGCGCTGGCGGCCTACATGGAAAACCCCAGCAAGGCCTGCGCCGACGAGGTGACCCGCCTGGAAAAAGAGGCCGATGAGGTGCGCCGCATTCTCATTGACGAGCTCAATCGCAACTTCATCACGCCGATTGACCGCGAGGACCTGCACGCGCTCTCCCGCGCCATTGACGACATCATTGACTACGCCTACAGCACCGTCGGCGAAATGAGCATCCTGGAAGTAAAGCCCAACGACTATCTGCGGCGCATCGTCTCCCTGCTGGTAGACGCCACCCGCGAGATCTACATGGGCGTCATTCGGCTATCGGATCATCCCGGCGTCGCCGAAGATCACGCCGTCCGCGCCAAGGCGCTGGAAAACCGCGTCGAATGGGTGTACCGTGAGGCCATCGCGGCGCTCTTCCGTATGCCGCAGGACATGGCGCACGTCGTGGAGATGCTGAAACTCCGCGAGATTTACCGTCACCTCAGCAACGCCGCCGATCGCGGCGACGAGGCCGCCAACATCCTCAGTGACATCGTCGTGAAGATGACGTAGTCTCACAAGGGGAAGAAACGAGAGGGCGAACCTGTCACGCCACGCAGATAAAAACGATGGTTTTATGCTATAATGACAGCCATCAAATTCAGATCCCGGAGGTCTCGATGTCCCAAAGTCCCCTCCAGCGTTGGTTCCTGCTGGTGCTGCTGATGGCGCTCCCGCTGAGCGGCTGCGGCGTGGCGCCGCTGTCGGCGCCGACGCCCACCGCCACGGCGCTGCCTGCGGTTACCGACCTCGCGCCGCAGCTGAGCATCGCCGCTGCAGCGCGGTGTTGGAGGACGTAGCAGCCCCGGGGGCCAGGAATTTCTCATCTGATTCGTGAAATTCGGGTTCATTCGGGGCCATTCTCGCAGGAGACGCCAGGTGCTGCGGCGACGGCTCACCGGTTCGGGCTTTTGCCCCACCCCCTGCCCCCTCCCCAACGGCGTATGCGCCGTTGGGGAGGGGAGAAAAAATAAGGGGTTTTTGCAGGCGGGCTACGCCCGCCTGCAAAAACCCACAAAAAAAGTTCCCCTTCCCCCCGCGCAGCGCGGGGGGAAGGGGAAGGGGAAGGGGATAGGGGGCAAAAATTGATTTTTAAT